>JAJFHO010000257.1 GCA_021775575.1 Hyphomicrobiales bacterium | reverse complement strand
ATCGGCATGAGAGCGCCGCCAACGGGCTGGCCACAAGCCAGCATATCGTATTTGCCGCCATTGCCGGGCTGACAATCGCGTCGGGCGCGTTCGCCCCGTTCGAGACAGTCCGCACGCTTGCCGGCCTGGCCACCTTGTTTTTCAGCCTCGTCGTCGCACTGCGTCTCACCGCCTGCATACATCTGGCCACCGCCCTGCCCTCGGGCTTGTTGCGCCGCGCCGCGCCGCGCATCACCGACGACAATCTGCCTGTCTACACGATTTTTGTGCCGTTGTTTCGGGAGCACCGCATCCTTCCCGATCTGGTAAAAGCGCTGGCCCGGATCGATTATCCGTCCGCCAAGCTGGACATCAAACTCATCCTGGAGAGCGTCGATACGCAGACGATAGCCGTCGCGCATTCGCTCAACCTGCCGGGCAATTTCGACGTGATCGTGGTGCCGGACGCGTCCCCGCGAACCAAACCCAAAGCGCTCAACTACGCGCTGCAATTCGCGCGGGGCAAATTCGCCGTCGTCTATGACGCGGAAGACCGGCCTGCACCGGGACAGCTGCGCGAAGCGCTGGCGGCGTTTCGTTCCGGAGCGCCGAATCTCGCCTGCGTGCAGGCTCGCCTGAATTTTTACAATGCGAACGAGAATTGGCTGACGCGGCAATTCGCGATCGAGTATACAGCTCTTTTCGACGGGTATTTGCCTACCCTCGAACGGCTTGGTTTACCGATACCGCTGGGCGGAACCTCGAACCACTTCCGCATGTCGGCGCTCAGATGGCTGGGCGCGTGGGATGCCTTCAATGTAACGGAAGACGCCGATCTCGGCATGCGGTTATACCGTCGGGGTTATGCGTGCAAGATCCTCAACTCGACGACTCTCGAAGAGGCGACCTGCTCTTTCATGCCATGGCTGCGCCAGCGCACAAGGTGGATGAAAGGTTTCATGCAAACCTGGTGCGTTCATATGCGCCGGCCCATCCGCTTGTGGCGGGAACTCGGGACGCCGCGCTTCCTGGGGTTTCAAATCATCGTCGCGGGCACGATATTCTCCGCGCTGGTGCACCCGGTATTCTACTTGCTCGTCGCTCTGCAAATAGCGGCGGGATCGGCGCTCGCGGCGCCGGACAGCTTGCCGGGGACGCAGATCTGGGTGTTCGCGCTGTTTAATGTGGCGCTCGGTTATGTCGCGTCCATGGGCGTGGCGCTCTTGGCGCTGCGCTGGCGCGGCGCTCGCCTTGCGCCGCATATTCTCTTTATGCCGGTTTACTGGCTGCTTGCCTCCCTCGCCGCCTATCGCGCCATCTTCCAGCTGGTGCGCGACCCCTTCTACTGGGAGAAGACCGAGCATGGCGTGAGCGCCATGACGCGCGCAGTGGAAGCAGTGACGCCACCGGCGTCCCCGGGCTAAGTCTTGGCCGAGGGTCCGGGCCCTAGTGGTTTTTTAACTTTGATCCGCGACTCTGATCTTCTGTTGAGTAACGGTGGAAGATCATGACGCGGCCATCGGTGGATTTTTCAAAACTGCGGATATTGGTGGTCGAGAACCACGCGCTGATGCGGCGGCTGCTGCGTGAAATGCTGCGCGGATTCGGCGTCGCGGACATTCACGAGGCCAAGAATGTGCCCGGCGCCATCGACCTGATCTACACCGAAACCTTCGATATGGTGATACTCGACTTCTTCCTCGGCGACATGGACGGCGCGGATTTCGCCTGGGTGGTGCGCAACGACGGCAACTGCCTCAACCGGCAAGTTCCCATTCTCCTGATCACGGGCATGCCCAACCATCATAAGGTGCTGAAGGTCCGCGATGCCGGCATTAACGGCATGCTGGCAAAGCCGATTGCGCCGAAGGATCTTTATCAGCGTATCTACATGCTGATCGCCTATCCGCGCCCCTTCATCATTTCGCCCAGCTATGTCGGCCCACAGCGAGACCGCAGAAAGCCGGCGGCAACGGCACGCCCGACAGCGGCACGGCTGATGCGCGGAACGATGCCCGAAAAGCGCCGGTCGCGGCGCCTCGACATCAATCCTGCAAACGAAGATGAAATCCTGCTCTAAGAGGCCGGCGTCCGGCGCTTAACCGTCTGCGATTGCGCGCATCATGGCTGCCCGGACGTCGTCGGGCGGCTCGATTCCCCGCCGTTTGGCCGTGTCGAAAAACACATTGACGCTAATCGATGTCGCAACACAAAGATCGCCCATAAACAGGCCATAGCCCGACGTGAATGACTTGGTCCCGATACGCAAGAGCAGCGCACCGACATCGACAGTGCCCGGATAGTGGAACTCGGCCCGATAGTCGATTTCAAAATGCGCCAGCGCGAAATTGAGATCGGGATAGCGGCTTTTGTCCCAAAACTGGTGGATCAGCATCGTCCGTCCGGCCTCAACATAGGCCGCCGGCGCGACATTGTTCACATGCCCGAGCGGGTCCTGATCGGAGAACCGAATGGTCACGGGCGTCCAGTGCGAGAAGCTGTCGCGCCGGGTCAGATCGATCGAAGTCTCGTCCTTGTTCATGATTCTGCATATCCGGAAGACGTGTCCCGCCAGGTGGACGGTGGCAAATGTTTTGGAGCGGGTGAAGGGAATCGAACCCTCGACACCGAGCTTGGGAAGCTCGTGCTCTACCACTGAGCTACACCCGCATTTGAAGAGTCTTTTGCTCATATCACAGCGGCCATGCGGCGGGAAGCATTGCCGCGGTCGATGCCGGACAGGCCGATCGGGGCACAGATGCGCGTATAAAAACTTTGTGATGATCTGTATGCGCTTGATGTGATAGCGTCCGCGCCGAATTCTCATGCAACGGTATAACGTATGACCCAACTACCGCTTGAGCCGGATTTTTTCCGTCCTCTCCCCACGCGCGAAAAATTTGCCGATCCAGACTGGACCGCGAAAGGTGACGCGCGTGCCTGCGTGGGGCTCAACAAACTTGAAACGCTTTGGGTGAACACGGGCTCACTGTGCAACATCGAATGCGTGAATTGCTACGTCGAATCAAGCCCTTCCAACGACCGTCTGGTTTATATCACCGCAAGCGAAACGGTCGCCTATCTGGACGAGATCCAAGACCTCGGCATGACGGTGCGCGAGATCGGCTTCACCGGCGGCGAGCCCTTTATGAATCCCGACATCCACGTTATGGCGGAACATGCGCTGATACGCGGCCATGACGTGCTGATATTGACCAATGCGATGCAGCCCATGCAGCGCAAGCACGTAAAGCACAATCTGCTCGAGCTCCGGCAACGTTTTGGGGAACAGCTATTGCTCCGCGTTTCCCTCGACCATTACACCGCCAAACTGCATGAAACCGAACGCGGCCCGAACAGTTGGAAGCGCACGATTGAAGGCCTCGACTGGCTATCGCGAAACGGGTTCCGGATCGCGATTGCGGGGCGCACCTGCTGGAACGAGGACGAAGATAGCTCGCGCGCCGGATACGCCGGGTTGATCGCGGAACATGGCTGGCGCATCGACTCCCGGGACAAGAGTGCCCTCGTGATGCTTCCCGAAATGGACGAATGCGCCGACGCACCCGAGATAACCAATGCCTGCTGGGAGCTGCTGGGCGTCGATCCACGCGACATCATGTGCGCCTCAAGCCGCATGGTCGTCAAACGCAAGGGCGATACCAAACCGACCGTGCTGCCCTGCACGCTTCTGCCCTACGATAGCGGTTTCGAAATGGGCTCGACGCTCGCCGCGTCGCTTCAGGCGCATGGCGGCATGTTCGATCGCGGCGCGGTCAAGCTCTGTCACCCCCACTGCGCCAAATTCTGTGTTCTCGGCGGCGGCAATTGCTCCGGCTGACGGGGGCCGTCCATGATCACAGTTTCGAAGCAATCGCGCGAGATCATCGTTTCGCCTGCGTGAAGCAGTGAAAAGCGCCCGGCCCGGTCGCCCCTGAAATCAAGGCGGCAGTAGTTTCCAATTATCGGCCGAGGCTCCGCCTTACTGGCCTTGCAGCCGGGCGAGACGCCGGGCCGCTTCGAGGCTGCCGAGTTCAGCCGCGCGGCGGTAATGCCTCAGCGCTTCAGCGTGATCGCCGGACAGACCGACAACCGATATTTTCGCCAACAGCGCGGGATCGTAGGATTCGGCCAGCGCCAGCGCCCCGTTGGCGCTGCCGCGATCGGCAAGATAGCCATAGGCGAGGCGGGCGCCGGCAACGTCGCCATGGGCCATCAACCGCTTGCCCCGCTCCAGCAAAGCCACCTCCGTCGCATCGGGCGGCGTCCGGACCGCCCAACCTGTATTGACCGGATCTGCCTTGGCCAGTTTTCCGGGCAATGCTGCCTTGGCCGGCTGCGGCGCCGGCATCGCCTGCGCGGCAGGTATGGGCGGGGAAAGCGTTCCCGCGATTGCCGTCGCCTGCTGCGCCACGGGCGTCCGCGCCGCGGGCTCCGGCTGGGGAACCGTTCCCGCCATTAGCGGCGCCTTCTGCGGAATGACCTTGACTGTCCTGACGCGCACGCGGCCTGTCCTCTCCGGCACCGCTGCCACGGCATCCGTTCTATTCGGCACCACAGCGACAGCGGCGGCGGCGGGTTTTGCTGTCCGCTCCGGCAAGGGCGGGCTGGTTGGCGAATTTTGCGCCGCGGGCGTGAGCACATATCGAAAGGCGGGATAAAGCGACAGCAGGGCTATCAGAGCAATCAGCGGGGCCAGACGGCGGACCCACCGGTTCCACGGCGCTGTCTCTTCTGTGCCATGAGCGGCCGGTTCGCGGCTGTTTTCCACACTCCGGCGGAGCCAATCCAGATTTGGCTGCGACCGGAGCGCGGCGAATTGGGACGACGCCTTGCGCATTACCTGCCGCGGGCCGCCCGCCGGCGGGGGCTGCCGATCATCGCCCACCCCGGAAATCTCCTCCAGAATGACGCTCAACCTGTGTACCAGCTCGTCGTCGGCGGGAGCAGACATGCCCAACGCCTGTCCGGAACTTCCCGCCTCGGCTGCTTGCCGCTGCCCGGGAAAGGGCATCGACCCCTGCCGCTGTCCAGGAAAAGATACTGTGTCCTGCTGCTGGCCGGGAAACGGTATTGCCCCCTGCCGCCGACCATTGCGAGTGCCCGCCATAACATCCTACTCCGATACTAATTGGATGAACCGCGGTCACTCGCAAAAACCAGCCGGTTTATCGCCTACACATACTCACTCAAACGCAGACTCACTCAAACGCGTCGGAACCGCCGCCCTACTGGCGCCTGGTCCGCGACCACTCCATAAACTCCTTGAACAATTTATCCTTTTGCGTGTCGCTATAGGTCTTGCCATTTGCGGCGGCGCCCGAGCGCTGCAGGAAGGCATTGAATGCCTGCCGGTTGTTGGGCGTCGGATTTGCCGATGCCTGCGCAAGCCATTCTTCCGCTGCCTTGAAGCGCGTCCACCCCGGCAGCGTCGCCGCGAGATTGACCTCTTTCCATTTGGGATGCCGCGGCGGCTTCAACAATTTGTCGAAACTGGAGAAGAAGGCGTCCACGAAGCGCGCGACCTTCTTGTAGCGCTCATTTTGCGGCGACCAGTTATAGACCGCCAGCACGACGCCGCTCGCAACCGATGGCACTTCCTGACCCTCGGCGATGATGTTGGGATACTGCTTGTGGGTCAGCCGGGTCGGCAAATAGATTTCGAGCAGCTTGGCATATTGCTCCTTGGTCAACGAATCCGGACCGAGCGGCACGATATGCAAACCCTCCTCGGGTTTGAGCTTCGCATATCCAGAGACCGGCGCGCCGGCGAGAAGAACGGTCGCGGCAACTTCGCCTGACTTGACCTTCTCCAGGGCAGCGGCCGTGTCCATATAGATAGTCTCGACATCGATATCGAGAAGGCGGAAAATTGTCTTGCTGCCGATGTCGGTCGCGCTCCACGGCCGCCAGAAATTCACTTTCTTGCCGCGCAGCTGTTCGAATTTCTTGATATCGGTCCGCGCAATCAGGTGATATTCCGAATTATAAAGCTTGGTAATGTAGCGGATGCGCTTTTCTATATCGCCATAGAGCTTCGGATTGAGCGCCTTGAAGAAGGCAAGGTGATCCTGCTGGGTCAATCCCATGTCGATACCGCGCAGGAACAATATATCGAGCACATTCTGCCCGCCGCCGTGACCGATAAGGGGCAGCACGCGCATACCGTTGCCCTCCAGATCGTCCAGCACATTGGCCAGATCCGTCGCATAGCGGATATAGGTGCCGTTGATCCCGCCACCGATGATTGTGACGGCTCCCCGGTTGCGTTCAATTCGCTGCTGTTCGTAGGGCGTCAATTGCCGCTGCTGCGCGGCGGCGTGATCCCACCCGGCGGCGGCGGCAAGCAATGCAAATGAGAAAAACAGAAAAAGAATACGATGCTTCATTCTTGTCTCCCCTTCGACAAGTTTGAAGCCCCCCAAACCGGTAATAATTGCGCTCAATCCGGCGCTTTTAGGGCCAAGCGATGGCGCTCCTGTGACGGAGTTTCGTTATCGCTACCGTTTCGCACTGGTTAACGGCCTTGTTTTCAATAGGTTGCGCGGTCCGCATCGCTGAAATGACGAAACAGGAAAAATTGGCATGCCGGGCGCGCCGGTCGGCCGTCGTTCAGCGAAAATGCTTCGACAGCTTCAGGCCCTGCGCCTGATAATGCGAGCCGATGCCCTGGCCGTAAATCCGTGCCGGGGTCTCGGTGAGAGGTTCATAGATGAGCTTTCCGATAATCTGGCCGTCTTCCAGGATGAAGGGCACCTTGTGGCTGCGCACTTCGAGGACGGCTTTTGAGCCCGCGCCGCCTGCCGCCTGATAACCGAATCCTGGATCAAAAAACCCGGCATAGTGGACGCGGAACTCACCAACGAGCGGATTGAAAGGGATCATTTCCGCGGCATTGGTCGGCGGTACGCTCACCGCTTCTTTCGACGCGAGGATGTAGAACTGATCGGGATCGAGGATCAGTTGCGTGGCGCCACGCGCATGGATCGGCTCCCAGAAATCGAGCAGGTCGCAGGCGCCGGACACATCGACGTCGACGACTCCGGTATGGTGTTTGGCGCGGTAGCCGACAAAACCGGTTTCAGGCTCGCCCGCCAAATCGACGGAGAGTGCGACACCGCCGGCGAATTCGGGATCGACCAGCCCTTCGCGCCCCGCGCCTCCACCAGCTGCGCGAAACCGGATTTGCGAAAGCCGCGAGCCGGTGCGCACCAGGACAGGGAATGTCTGCGGACAAATCTCGGCAAAAAGCGGGCCCGCATAGCCGGCCTCTACCTGGTCGAACTCGCGCGCACCGTCGGCAATGACGCGAGTGAACACGTCGAGCCTGCCGGTTGAGCTTTTCGGATTGCAGGCCGCATGCAGATTGGCCTCAAGCGCAAGAGACTCAAGCAATGGCACCAGATAGACGCAGCCCACTTCCAGGACCGCGCCTTCCCTGAGGTCGATCTCATGCAAAGCAAGCGCCCGAAGCTTGTCGGCCACCGCCTTACCGGGACCCGGCAGGAAACTCGCCCGCACCCGGTACGCCTTTTCGCCGAGACGCAAGTCGAGGCTTGCCGGCTGGATTTGTCCCTCGGCCACGGGCCGGGCCGGTTTGACCAACCCATCCGCGATCAGACCCTCGATCGCCTGGCACGGAAGTATGCCGGCGCCGAGGTGAGCGAGATCGCTATAGGGTTTCCGGTCTGCAAGCGCCATTGTGATCCTGTCCTGTTGTATTCCGTGTAGACCAACACCCTCTTGACGCCAAGGCCGGTTCGCTGCTTAATCCACACCTCTCGTGGTGATTTGGGCCGGCCGGCTTGCAGCCACGCTAAAAAACTCGCTAAAAGGCCGTGGACGAGAAACCCGGTCATGTGGCGAGCGCCTGGCCGGGATTTTTTGTGCGCAAACGGGATTTTGCGCCAAGTGGAGCGGAGCAATGGTCGCACAGGATAGACAGAAGAACCGGAGCGAGGGCTGGCGCGAAGCCACGTCTCTGGTGCATGGCGGGACGATAAGAAGCCAGTTCGGTGAGATGTCCGAGGCGATGTTTCTCACCTCCGGATACGCCTATGACACCGCGGAACAGGCGGAAGCCCGCTTCAAGGGCGATACGGAAGGCTTCGTCTATTCGCGCTATTCCAACCCGACCGTCGCCATGTTCGAAGACCGCATGTGCGCGCTTGAGGGGGCTGAAGCCGCGCGCGGCACCGCCAGCGGCATGTCCG
>JAJFHO010000256.1 GCA_021775575.1 Hyphomicrobiales bacterium | reverse complement strand
GCCGCGGCCAGAAGTTGCAGCGCCGCCTCGACCCGGTCGCCGCTTCCGGCATTGTCCGCCGCGTAGAACTGTTGCGCCGAAACGCCTGCCGGATCCCAGTCGAGGGTGTCCGCCAGTATGTCGCGCGGCAGGTTGAGCACGACGGGCCCCTGCCGGGGCGAGAGCGCCGTCCGGAAGGCCTCACCGACCATCTCCGGCACGCGCGCGGTTTGCGTGGCGGTCCAGGTCTTTTTTGCGATCGACGAGAATAGCGCCTGCTGGTCGACCTCCTGAAAGGCATCCCGGTAGACATGACCCGTCGAGAGCGATCCGGCGAGCGCGACAACGGGAGAGTAGGCGGCTCTTGCCTGGGCGATCCCGGTCACCAGATTGGTGACGCCGGGCCCGTTCTGTCCGGCCAGAATAACGCCCGCCGTGCCCGATGCGCGGGCGTAGCCATCCGCCATGTGGGTTCCGGTGCGTTCATCGCGCACACCGATAAACCTGATATCTTTGGCATCGTGCAGCGCGTCGAAGATTTCCATGGTCGCCGAGCCGATAAGCCCGAACACGGTTTGGGTGCCTTGCACGCGCAGCGCTTCGACAACCGCTTTTCCTCCCGTCATTTTTGGCATTCAGCATTCTCTCCCCTGCCGAAGATCATATCGGCGCTGCAAGACCCGTATAGTTGCGGTCGGGATTTGGCGAAACGACCCTACGCGATTGCCTCTTCACCGCGAATTTGCGCCCTGTGCATAATGCGCCGCGAGCTCGAACCGAACGCGTCGCGGCGATGCAGAACGGTGAGATTGTGCCAGATCAGCGTATCGCCCGCCTGCCAGACATGGGTCATGGCGAATTCCGGCCGGGTTGCATGTTCCCAGATCTCATCGAGCAGCGTCTCGCTTTCGGCGACATCCATCCCCTCAATATAGCTGTAAGGCCGGCGTCCAAGAAAAAGCGCCTTGCGGCCAGTCCCGGGATCGGTTCTGACCAGCGGATGGCGCGGTCCGGGCGTCCGCGTCACATCGGTGATTTCCTCATATCCCTTGCGCAGCATTCCGGCGCTGTTATGGGCTGCGTCGTGGATTGCGGACCGGCCCTCTATCCTGGCCTTCAGGCTGTCGTCCAGCGCGTCATAGGCGGCGTACATATTGGCGAAACAGGTGTTGCCGCCATGCGGTGGAACCTCCAGGGCATGCAGAATGCCCGCCGTTGGCGGCTTTTCGACATAGGTCATGTCGGCGTGCCAGACAGCCTCGCCGGCACCGAGATTCCCGATTGGCTGCCCGTCCTCCTGAACATTCGAGATCACATTGAGCTCCGGAAAGTCAGGAAGAAAAACCGTGCCGTAAGGGTTTGGCCCCGGCGGGTCGAGTTCACCGAACAAGCGGGCGAAGGCAAGCAACTCCGGATCGTTCAGCGGAATATCCCGAATAATCAGGACAAGGTACTCACGCCAGGCATTGAGAAGAATGTTGCGGCCGGAGTCGCTCACGGCCAGGCCCGGACCAAAACCGGAAACCGTTGCGCCGAGGCAACCGGCCAGAGGAACCACGGTCAAACTCATTTGAATTTGGCCGAGGCCCCTGCAAATGGTCCAGCTCCAGAGTTTGCATCCTGCCTGTTCAAGAGCAAGCAGGCAGCTCCTTGCCGTATCACTCCGCCGGCACGGCGCTTTTGCCGCCGGCGGGCTCGGAGATCAAGCGGGATTTGTAGAGGTCATAGGCCAATGCCGCCATCCCCGCGCCGAGGATCAGTCCGAAGAACAGGATCAGGTTGCCGTAGACCATCCAGCCTTCCTGGTTCCAGGCGGCAAAGCGGCGGGGCATTCCGGCGGCACCCGCCGCCAGGAAGGAATAGGAAACGCCGAGCGCGCCGGTTGTGAACAGACCGACAAACCAGTAGCCCGGTTTCTTGTTCAGCGTTCGCCCGGTGATGACCGGATAGTGATGCATGAACACGCCGATCCAGATCATCGCCATCGCGATCAGGACGGCCATGGTATGCCCCGATTGCCACATGGTTCCGTGAAGCTGGAACGACCAGGCGACATTTGACGTAATGATCGCGCTGACTCCGTCGAATATATAGAGCACAAAGCCCATGATCACGGTCATCAGCCCCGGATCGGGTCTCAGCCCGTGCTTCCAGATCGTTGCGGTGATGGTGAAGATGGTCAGGGCCGCGCCGACACCGGTTCCCCAGCTCATAATGTTGCCGTGATAGGAGAGGGCTGCGGGAAGCGCCGGGAACATGGTGAAGAAGTGGTGGAAGAAGGAAGTGAGCGACGTCACCAGCAAAATCCACAGCGCCAGATTGGCGAGACGGTCGCTATAGAGTTTGCGCGTCCCGTCGGCGAGGTAAAGCGGCAGCGTCGCATAGACCGCGCTGATCACCATGATCGCCATCGCCTCCATAAGGTTATGGGCGAAGATGAAAAAGGTGAACTGGAAGACAACCGGTTCGGTGGCCCATGTGATGAGATTCATGGGCAGGATGCCATACAGCCCCAGCAGCACGGCGCTGGCGACAATGATGATGGGAAGTCCCGTTATCAACAGGACAAAGGCCGCGATCGCCATGCCCAGCATACCGGGGTCTTTCAGCGAGCGCGGAGACAGCAGGAGGTCGTCCCGCCGGTTATCGAAGAACAGCATTTTGATGATTTGCAGCGGGTACAGCAAAATCACCGTGACCAGGACGAGGGCGATGCCGGTGAAGCCGAGGATGACGGTTCCCATGCTCCACTGGCCGGTTTCGACCCCGACGATCGGCAGCGGAAACATGACCGCATAGCTGATGTTAAGCCCGAGCAGGACGGCGAGAGCGAGCAACAAGGCGCCGATATTCATGAACCAGAAAATCAGGGCCGGCAGAGGTCCCGTCACCGGCGTCCCAAGGCAGCTGGCCGCCCTGTGCAGGGAGACGCCGACCATGAGCTGGAATGTGAAGGGAAAGGCCAGCGCCGCGCCATGGGCTGTGATCGCGCCATAGAACAAGCTGCTGTCGAGCTCGAAAATCTGGGTGACGGGCATCGCGACGCCGAGCAGACCGGCGATCAGCAGCCAGACGAAGGAAATCATGATCATCAGACCGGGCCATGCATTGATTTCCTCAAGCCCGGTGTCCGTATCGACGTTGAACATGCGACCGAAAAGAGGAGTATTTCGGATAACGGTTGTCGCGCTTAACATCGTGAATTCCTCTCTGAGATGTCGCTAGTTGCTGCTTGCCGTCACGACCAGCTCGTCGTTCATGTCGTGATGGGCCAGTCCGCAATATTCCAGACACCGCACCTTGTAGGTGCCGGGATCCTTGAAGGTGTAGATAAGCGATGATTTCGAGACGCCGGGGATCAGCATCATCGTGAACAAAATTCGCCCGTTGGGATGGTAGATCGCGAAACCATGGACCGTGTCTGAGCTTTTGGCGTTGAAACGAACCGGACGGCCGACAACAAATTCGCGTTCCGACATCTCATAGGACCAGGACATCGCCGTCACGTCGACATCCTGAATGTCCTTGTCCAGCTTCGCGGCCTGCGAGGTGGAAATGGCCGGAAAGTACGGAATGGAGACGATATTGACGAGAAGGAAAATCCCGATAACGCCAGACATCCATATGGTTTCTACCCGCGTCATCTTCTTGCTTGCGGTGTCGCTTGCGCCCGAATCCACGAAGGATTTCCGGTAAACGATATACAGGAACACAGTCACGAACGGGATTTGGAAGAACAGCAGAACCGTAAATGCGCCCCAACCCGACTGGTAAAGAAAATCAAGCATTTCCGGTTACCCCCGCATTGGCAAAAAGTGATTGACGGCGGTGGTGCGAACGCGAAATGCGCCACGGCAATTCCAGAATATGCGTGTGCATACCTATCCTCCCCCTGCCTGACCGTCCCTTGCGCCTCGTGAGCTTCCGTTGGCTTGGCGCTCTATTCAACCAAACCCGGTTCTCGGGCGCGGGCAGTCCGGACATTTCTTTTCTTTGTTTGGCCAGCCGCCCGTCCGTCGATTGAGCAGCCAACCGGCATGGTCTGCGCAGAGTTTATGCCAGCCTGTGCCTGACTCGCAACAACAGGGGAATGCTCAAACAAAGCTCGCGCAACTCTCCGCCACCATCGACGTTAGTATAACATAGACCACGGCCACAGATGAGGCAATTTGCTACACCGATGCGACGAAATGTTAGCTTGATACCGCACATGTGCCAACCGCGTTTGCGGCCGGTTCCCTGCCATATGCGCGATTGTTGCCCCGGGCCGGGATGGTTACGCTGAAACCGAGACCCGGCGTTTATATGAGAAATTTTGCCTGGCAAGGCCTGGAAAACAATGGATTGCACGCTTTGCGGACTGCCGACCCCGACGCCGCCGATTGAGGCCGGCGGCCATGGCTTTTGCTGTTTCGGGTGCCGCGAAGTGTATCGCTGCTTCGGTGACGATGTCCTCGCAGGCGAAATCGTGGAAGCGGCTTCGCAGCCGCTTTCCCCTCCTGACGGGGCAGAAGCCTTTCTCAGGGTCGATGGGATGCATTGTTCGTCCTGTGAAATCCTCGTCGAGCGAACGGCAAAAAAAACCGATGGCATCCATTCCGCGTCATCGAGCTTTGCGACATCGACCGCGAGGATCCTGTACGATCCCGACCGTATCGACGAATCGCAGCTGCCGGAAATTTTGAGCGTCGCGGGCTTCAGGGCCCGGCTTCGCGGCGCCGCCGCCCCTGAACCCGATGAGCGTCAATCCCTGTTCCGGCTTCTCGTCGGAGTGTCTCTCACGGCCGTGGTGATGATGCTCTATCTCGCCTTTTTTTACCCCACTCATCTCGGCCTGGTTGATTTTGAGGAATTGGAACCGGTCCGCTGGCTCGCCTTCAATGCCGCTCCAAAAGTGATGTTCGCACTCACGACCCTGATTATTTTCTATGTCGGGGCGCCGATTTTCCGGGGTGCCTTGATCGGTCTTCGTGTCGGCGTTCTGAACATGGACAACCTGCTCGCGGTCGCCATTCTGGCGGCTTATGGATATAGCGCCGGCCAGCTGTTCCTTGGCTCGCTTGATCTCTATTTCGACGTAGCGGTTGCCATCGTGACGGTGGTGACCGTCGGCCGGTTTTTCGAGCAGGGCGCACGGGCGCGCGCGACCGGCGAACTGACCGGGCTCATGGAAGCATGGACTCCCGTCCTGCGCGTGCGTGAGGACGGGGCGTTCCTGCAGCGGAGCGTCGACGAAGTCGCGCCCCACGACCGCATCGTCATTTGGCAGGGCGAGCCGGTTCCGGTTGACGGGATCATTGTCGAGGGACAGGCGGCGGTCGATGAATCGCTGCTGACCGGGGAGCCTTTTCCGGTCTCCCGCGGCCCCGGGGATAGCGTTCTCGGTGGCTCCGTGATCGTCGAGGGATCTCTTGAAATTACGGCGGGAGCGGCGGCCCAAAGCAAGATGGATACGCTGGCGCGCATCCTGTGGAGTGCTCAAAGCTCCTTCGCCGGAGCCCGCAGCCTGGCTGACCGGATTGCCGGGATATTCGTGCCCGCGGTGCTTGGTCTCGCCGTTGTCGTGGCGGGTTGGTCGCTGCTCGATGGCGTACCGCCGGGGGCAGCCCTGTTGACCGGGTTGGCGACCCTGATCGTCTCATGTCCCTGCACATTCGGGTTGGCGATACCGCTGACTACAGCCGCCGGCGTCAGCGCGGCGTTGCGCCATGGGATCATCGTGACCAGCGCCGACATATTCGAAAAAGCGCCACGGATCGATATCGCCGCAATCGACAAGACCGGCACCCTGTCGACGGGCAATATGATCGTGGCCGAAACTTTCGGAGTGCCGGAGGCGGCCCGATATGCCGCAGCGGTTGAACGTCTTTCCGCCCATCCGATTGCGCAGGCCATTGCGCGTCTGGACCAAACGCATAGCGCGACGGATCTCGTTATTCATCCCGGCCGAGGCGCTGTTGCGATGGTCGGGGATCGCCGCGTTGCCGTTGGAGCCAAGTCGTTGTTCGCAACGCTTGGCTGGACCATTCCCGAGCAGCTCGCCGCCTCGGCCTCGGCCCACATGCCGGGCGAGGGCGTCATTTCCTATGTTGGCTGGAGCGGCCGCGTTCACGGCGCCATCGTCACCCGCGACGAGTCCCGCCCCGACTGGAAAGCCGTGGTGGACCGGCTGCGCGAGCAAGCCCGCGTCGTTCTGCTGACCGGAGCGGAACATCCCAGCGGCTATGAAGACGGTGTGGACGAGGTCCATGCAGGCGTGCCCCCCGAAGCCAAGGCGGCGGTCATAAGGCGCCTGCGGGCCGACGGCACGGTGCTGATGATCGGCGACGGCAGCAACGATGCCCCCGCTCTTGCCGCTGCCGATCTCGGGATTGCCTTCGGCGCCCCCACCGCGCTTGCCGCCGATGCGGCGGACGTAGTCATTCCAGGGGGGCGGCTGGAGAAAATCTTCGACGCCTTCGACGTGATCGCCACGACGCGGCGCCGGGTACGCCAAAATCTCGGTTGGGCACTTTTGTATAACGCAACCGCAATTCCGCTGGCCGTGAGCGGATATCTCAATCCCCTGTTTGCCGCGCTGGCGATGTCGGCGAGCAGCCTCCTTGTGGTTTGGAATTCCTCGCGGCGGATCGGCGGCACCGAGCCGGCAAGCGCTTCGATCTCGGCGGCCCGGACGCGCCCAATCAAGCAGGGACGCGAATTTGCTCGGCCATAATGTAAGATGTCGCAAAACTGGAACTGGATAGGATATTGGAGCTTACATTCTATACCGCGCTGATGATCGGCCTGCTTGGATCGACGCATTGCATCGGGATGTGTGGCGGTATCGTCGGTGCCTTGAATGCCGGTCTGCCGCGGTCCGGGCAATCGCTGCTTTCCCAGGTTGCGCACCATTTCACATATAATGCCGGGCGCATCCTGAGCTATGTTTTCGCCGGTGCTATAGCTGGTCTTGTCGGCGCTCTGGCAACGAAATTCTCCCTCGATACGGCTGTTCCATTCGGCAGATTGATTGCCGGCCTGATCATGATCGCTCTGGGGCTTTATCTCGCCGGCTTGTGGCATGCCGTCACGGCGATCGAGAAGGCAGGCCTTCATATCTGGAGACGCATCCAGCCCTTGGGACAGCGCTTCCTGCCAGCCAATACTCCGGCCCGGGCCTTCGGTCTGGGACTGGTCTGGGGATGGCTGCCATGCGGCCTGGTCTATTCGGCATTGGCACTCTCCCTGGTTTCGGCCTCACCGCGTCAGGGTGCAGTGATCATGCTTGGCTTCGGGCTCGGGACGCTGCCCATGCTTTTCGCCATGGGCGGCGTCGCCGGCCAGCTCGTGAAGCTTGCCCGCCACCCGGCCATGCGCCGCTTGGTCGGCGCAGGCATCGTAATGTTCGGCGTCTATACATGCGTTACAGCCTTTAGCGTGCATGGACATAATCATGCCCATGTCGACCACAACGGCTTGGGACAGGACATGAGCGAAACGCATACAAAATCGAACTGAATCCGCAATCCTGCGATATTTCGGGCGCTATTGACGACCGGGGCGATCACGATGGACAATTCAACCTGCAGATAGTTCGATATTGGCTCCCAGCGTTTCGTCTATGAGGACAATTGTAATCCGTCGCGTTTCAGCGACGGTCATGTCAAACTGCGATGTCAGAACCAGCAGCAGACAAGCCACTCGCCGCCGCGCGCGTTATTGAGATCGGCACGAGCGTCGCCGCACCCTATGCAGCTTGGATCCTGGCCGCGCTGGGCGCCGACGTAATCAAGGTCGAGCGTCCAGGCGCGGGAGACGACGCCCGCCAGTGGGGCAATCTTTTTGCCGACGGAACTTCGTCCACCTTCCATTATCTGAACAGCGAAAAGCGGGCGATTACCGTTGATTTAAAAAATGAGAAAGAGAGCAGCTGGCTGCGGGAATTCTGCATCTCGCAAGCCGATGTCATTGTCCAGAATCTGCGCCCTGGCCATGTGGACCGATACGGTCTGGGGGCCGGCGAACTGACCAGGGCCAACCCGCGCCTGATCTACTGCAATCTCTGGCCGTTCGGGAATGCCGGCCCGATGAAGGAGCGCCCCGGCTACGATCCGCTGATGCAGGCGCTTGGCGGTATCATGAGCGTGACTGGAGAAGAGGGCAGGCCGCCGGTCCGGGTCGGTCCGTCCATGATCGACATGGGCACCGGCATGTGGTGCGTGATCGGCATTCTTGCGGCCCTGAACCGCCGGCGGGAAACGGGCAAGGGCTGTGTTATCGACGCCTCGCTCTACGAGACATCGCTGGGATGGATGGCGAACGCCGTTCCGACAGTGCAAGCCACGGGCAAGAGCCCGGAGCGGCAAGGTACGACAGCGCGCGGGATGGCCCCCTATCAGGCCTATGAATGTGCCGATGGATATCTGATCGTCGCCGCGCCCAACGACCGGTTGTTCGAGCGGCTGTCGGTTGTGCTGGGACACCCTGAATGGCCCGAAGACTCGCGCTTCGAGACCAACCAGAAACGTTGGGGGAATCTCGATGCGCTCAACGCCCTGATGGAACCGATCCTGCGCGAGCACGGACGAGAAGTCTGGCGGGCCAAACTCGATGAAGCCGGCGTGCCCTCGGCACCGGTGCGCGATACGCTGGAAATGATGAGCGACGCGCAGACACAAGCCCTGAAGATCATCCAGCATCCCGATGGCTCGGGTCCCGAGCTTATGGGACTGCCGCTCAGCTTTGATGGGACAAGGCCGGTATTGAGGCGTTTCGCGCCGGCGCTCGGTGAACATGACGCAGAAATAAAGGGAACGGACAAATAATGCGCAACGATTTTGAAACGCTGCATGTCGAACGCATGGACGATCATATCCTGGTGGTGACCCTCGACCGACCCGAGGCGGCCAACGCCAAGAATACGGCCATGGGTCTGGAGCAGAAAGCGCTGTTCGAGGGGCTCTATGTGGACGCGGAGGATGTGCGCTGCGTCATCATTACCGGGCGCGGCGAAAAGGCCTTCTGCGCTGGCGGTGACCTCAAGGAACGCAAGGGCATGACCGACGAGGAGTGGAAACGTCAGCACGCCATCTTCGAGCAAGGTGTGCTGGCCTTGCGCGCCTGCCCCGTCCCGGTGATCGCCGCCGTCAATGGCGCGGCCTATGGCGGCGGTTGCGAAATGGCCCTCAACGTCGACTTCGCCTACGCTTCCGCCAACGCCCGCTTCGCTCTGACGGAAGTGACGCTGGGGATCATGCCGGGCGCGATGGGTACGCAGAACTTGCCGCACGCGGTGGGCGAGCGCCGCGCCAAGGAGATTATCCTGACCGGCAGGCCGTTCAGCGCCGAGGAGGCTCTCGCCTGGGGTCTTGTCAACAAGGTCTGTCCGCTTGAATCGCTTATGGAGGAAACCCTGGAGACGGCGGGCCGCATTGCGTCCAACGCACCGCAGTCGGTGATGCGCGCCAAACGCTCCATATCGGTGGCGAGCCAGATCGACCGTTACACAGGTTATCAGTTCGAATTGGAGGCCTATAACCGGCTGGTCCCGCTGGAAGACCGCAGCGAGGGTATTCTCGCCTTCAATGAAAAACGCAAGCCGCAATATAAAGGAAGATAAGGAGCCGCCATGCGAGACGATATCGACGTTCTGGTCCATGAAGTCGGGCCGCGCGACGGGCTGCAGAGCATCGACACCCTATTTTCCACGCAAGCGAAGCTCGACTGGATAAGGGCTGAAGCCGCGGCCGGCGTGCCGCAGATACAGGTCGGCTCCTTCGTTCGTCCCGACCTGCTGCCGCAAATGGCGGACAGCGCGGAGGTGGTGAAGGAGGCGATCACAATCCCGGGCCTCACCGTTTCGGTCCTGGTTCCCAATCTGAAGGGCGCGCAGAATGGAATTGCCGCGGGCGCGCATCAGCTCGGCGTCGTGATGTCGGTGTCGGAAGCGCATAACCGCTCCAACATCAACCGCAGCGTGGATGAATCCATCGAGAGCTTCGGCCAGATTGTCGAATACCGCAATGAGGTGGATCCCGATCGCAAGGTGACGATTTCCGGCGGCCTTGCGACCTCTTTTGGCTGCACCATTTCAGGGCCGGTGCCGGTGGCGGATGTGATGCGCCGCGCCGAGCAGCTTCTGGAGCGCGGCGCGGACCGGCTTTCGGTGGCCGATACGGTCGGCTTCGCCAACCCGAAGCAGGTCAGGGATCTGTTTGAAGAATTGTTCCGCACGGTCGGTAACGACGTGGCCGTCGGCGCACATTTTCACGATACGCGCGGGCTTGGCCTCGCCAATGCATTTGCCGCGGTGGAAGCGGGCGTGCGCGAGCTCGATGGCTGCCTGGGCGGGCTCGGCGGTTGTCCCTATGCGCCCGGCGCCAGCGGCAATGTGGTGACGGAGGATATGGTGTTCATGCTGGAGGCGATGGGCCTGAGGACGGGTGTCGACCTCGATAAATTGATGGAAACGCGCGAGATCATGGTGCGCCACCTGAAAGGCGAGCCGACCCACGGTACCTATCTTCAGGCCGGCCCGCCGCTCGGTTTCATCCCCGCGACTGCCGCCTGAACAACAACAATAACCGGGAGACCAATTGAATGAGCGAGTCCGAACTGGTGATGCCGCTGGAGGAGGATTATCCGGAAATCCGTGAACAGGTCCGCGCGCTTTGCGCCGACTTTCCAAGCGAATATTGGCAGAAGCTGGAAGACCAGCCGCCGGAGTCGAGTTATCCCACCGAATTCATTGAGGCGCTTACCGCGGCGGGCTATCTCGCGGCCCTGATCCCGGAGGAGTATGGTGGCGCCGGGCTGCCGATTCGCGGCGGCGGCGTAATCCTGGAGACCATAAACACGACGGGCTGTAACGCCAGTCCCGGTCACGCCCAGATGTATACGATGGGCACGATCCTGCGTCATGGCAGCAAGGAGCAGAAGGAACATTATCTGCCCCAGATCGCCAAGGGCGAGCTTAGGTTGCAGGCCTTCGGCGTAACCGAGCCGACCACCGGGTCCGACACAACCCAACTCAAGACGCGGGCGGAAAAACGCGGCAACGGCTATGTCGTCAACGGTCAGAAGGTCTGGACCAGCCGGGCCGCGCATTCGGATCTGATGCTGCTGCTGGCGCGCACGACGCCGGCCGACAAGGTCGAGAAACGCACCGACGGGATTTCCACCTTCCTGATCGATTTGCGCGAGGCCAAGAAACAGGGCTGCGAGATCACGCCGATCAAGGCGATGATCAATCACAACACCTGCGAGGTGTTTTTCGACAATGTGCCGATTCCGGGCGAAGCGCTGATCGGCGAGGAAGGCAAGGGCTTCCGCTATATTCTGGACGGTATGAATGCGGAACGCTGCCTGGTCGCGGCGGAGTCGATCGGCAATGGCCGGTATTTTGTCGAGAAGGCGGTCAATTATTCCAACGAGCGCATCGTGTTCGGCCGGCCTATTGGCCAGAATCAGGGAATTCAGTTCCCGATCGCGCAGGGCTATGCGGAGCTTGAAGCGGCCGATCTCATGGTTCGCAAGGCATCGGCCATGTTCGACAATCACATGGCCTGTGGTGCTGAAGCCAATATGGCGCGGCTGCTGGCGTCGGAAGCGGCCTGGGCCTGCGGCGAGGCCTGCTTCTCGGCCCATGGCGGTTTCGCCTTTGCCTGCGAATATGACATCGAGCGTAAATGGCGCGAGGCGCGGCTGTCGCGCACCGCGCCAATCTCGACCAATCTGATCCTCAGCTATCTCGGTCAGCACGTGCTCGGCATGCCGCGATCCTATTGACCCTTGCCACGCCGCGCCGCTGTCAATAATCGACGGCCGGTCAGGCGCCGGCGTTCACGGCCGATCAACAAATTATGCTTGGCCACCAATAGCCTGACACACCTATCCTGGTTGGCATTGTCAGGTGAGGAAAGCGCCAAGTGAAATTCTCTGCCGCGAGATTGATGACGGCGTTTTTGTTGGCGTTCGCCGCCGGCATTGCGCCTGCGTCGTCCGACGGGCTGGTCGGCGTCGTGGTCAGTTCTCCGATCTTCGCCAATGGCACGGTGCAGGATATGCGCAGCGGCATAAATATCTATCTGCAGCGCGATGATGCCCGGGGCCTTGATTTCATGGATCCGAAAGTCGTCGGGTATGGAATTCCGCCAGGCGGGCGTCTGGAAGTGGAGATGGTCAGCGGTTTCCAGCGCGATCCGGGCATTGCGCTGGCGCAACCCTCCATCCTGCTTGTCGCCGGTACGCCGCAGCAGGCCCTGCCGGGCAGAACAGTCGGATACTCAGTCAGCGAAGGGCATAATCGAAATACATTCGTCATCACGCCTTCCGCGCCAAACGGGCTCGACGCCGCCGCGATGACGGCCGCGGCCCCCGGGGCCAAAACCGATCCCATCCCGCAACGCGGTATCAAGATCGTTCACGTCGGGATGAAGATGGCCTTCGTCAGTCGCGGATCGGTGGGGACGGTCGAAGTTCGTATCATCGACGGCAATGGAAAGGTTGTAGACAGGGGAAGGGGGGAGTTGAAATTTCTGCCCGAGCCCCGACCCCAGATCTTTCCCACCAACATTCCCCACGCCAAGCGCAATCACAATTGGCAGAGGTTGGCGCCCGGGCAGATACTCGGGCAGGCGGAAGGCACGCTTCCCATTGCGTTCCTGCTGTTTGAGCGGAACCAGGGGTTCGGGAACCGCGGCATTCTCGGCGCCGGCGTTCTGTCGCGCCGGGAACTGGAGGTTATGAATTATTCGGTTCCGCCGGCCCTGAAGCGGTACACGGGCGGATTGATTGTGAAGGACGCCAATGGCGATGGCCTGCTTGAGCCCGGCCAGGATCAGATTATTGGCGGTTTTGCCGTCAGAGCGCCCAGGGGCGCCAGCGGGCAGGAGGTGAGGACCCCGTTGCTCAAGGGAGCTCTTCAATTGTCGAGGCCCACCGGCGCCTACAACCAGCGCGCCGCCGCACAACTCGGCGGCGCTATCATGCTGCTGGAATTTGTCGCCGGCGACAAAAAAGGGATATACCGGGCGTCCTTTGCTCTGCTGAGCGATCCGGCCGATATGACAGGTCCCGACGGCTCAACCTACACATACAGCATTGCTGTGGAGTGAATAGCCGCCCCGGCGGCTATTTATATTCATGCTTTTACCGGCTGATCGGCGGGTGTGGATGGTGTCCATGCGAGCATTTGACACCATCCATGCCAACCCGCCTAGTAATGCCTAATGCCGGCCATACCCGCCATAATAACCGCGGTAGCCGCGGCCATATCCGCTATAATAGTTCCGGTAACCGCGGCCATATCCGCCATAATAACCCCGGTGCCCACGGCTGTATCCGCGGTAAGAACGCCGGTAGCCATAACCGCGGCCATACCCGTAGTGCCGGCCATACCCGCCATAACGGCCCCGATAGCCACGGGAGCGGTATCCGTAATAGACGGGTTGAAGGAGGGTTTCGTCAATTTGGGCGCCGCCAATCTTGATGCCCGACGCAAACCGTGAATCCGCATCCGCCGGGGCGGCAAAACCGATGACGGCAATCAGTGCCGCCGCCAGCGCCAACTTTGCTCGTTTCATGATAGCCTCCAATTCGATAGACGCACCCGGTCTATCATCAAGCATAGCGAAGCTGGCCAATGCTGGAGGTCACTCTTGCTGACGAAGCCGTGACCCTTTCGGAGTTCAAGCAAACATTGGCGATTTCCCACCGCCGGTGCGGGAAGCTGCGGCGTGATAGCGATGATTCCGTCAGACTCAGTTGATCAGCAAATCCATCACAATTCGAACGATCATGAAGAAGCCGACAGTCACGAGCACCCAGGCAACGACACGCTGCAGGAGCGCCTGCGAGGCAATATGGGCGAGGCGTGCTCCACCGGTGACACCGGCAATCAGGCCCAGGGCGATAACGCCGCCGATCACGAAATCGACCGTGCCGTAAATATAGTTGCCGGCTGTCGCCATTAAGGCGATTGGCAACTGGACGGCCTGAGAGAGACCGACAGCGACAAGTGCCGGTTGTCTCATCCAGACCAGCAATGGGACAAGCATCAAAGGCCCGCCGGTTCCTGAAATTGCCGAGCCGACCCCTGTCGCGGTGCCGGTTGCGATCAGTGCCGCAGGGGTGAGGCGTGGCGCATCCGTAACGCCGTCCTCCTTTCTCCACAATGCGTTCGCACCGGCGAAAATGACCAGCGCGGCAATGACCAGCTTCAAACCTTGGGCCGGAATGATCGATAACGCATAAGCGCCGAAAAAGGCTGCTGGCGCCGCGCTGGCGAAAAGCCAGAATGCCATTTTCCATCGGATGGACCGCTCGCGCGCATAAATCAGCGTCCCCATGAGGCCGCTGAATATGTAGCTGAACATCGCTGCGGCAACCGCCACATGGACATCGATCGAGAGAATGTAGGTCAGTATCGGAACAAGCAATATTCCGCCAATGCCGACACCTCCGATCAGCACACCAACAAGTACGCTGAGGCCGGCAAGCAATATCAGCGATGCCATATCCATTTGTTGTGCGCCCTTGCATGCCCTGGCCTGGGACAATGTGACAATCGGGAGGCCGCTGAGGGCCGCCGGTGGAAGGCGGCCCGGGTGAGAAGCCGATTGAGGAGAGTTTCGCCTGTTTGTCAACAGTTTGACGACAAAGGTGCGTCAGCCGGCGCAGGATTCAGAGGCCAATATTGACGCAGGTCGACAGGCAGATACCCAAACCGCACCTATCGAGCCATTGGCTAAAAGAATTTCTCCCCCCCCAGCCGCAACAGTTAGACACACTGGCGCATTTCTGCATTTTTCTTGCCCGCCTTCGTTGCGAACAATCACGGAGCAATCAATTGCATCTACAAGAATCTCCAGCCGGAGGGTCTGACAAGACGGACAAGCGCTCCCTCGCTCACAAAATCATCGACGGGCGGCAGGTTGCCAGGCAAATACTTGCCCAAACGCGCGAACGGGCCGGTCGTTTGATCGAAACAGGTCATCAGCCGAAAATCGCCTCGGTTTCGATTGGCGAGAATTCCGGCGTCGAAATCTATGTGCGCAACCAGCAAAGGGCTGCCACCTCGACCGGCATCGATTTCGAACATATCAAGTTGAGCGCTTCCATAGGCGAGGATGGGTTGCTGGAGGAGATCAGCCGACTCAACGCCGCCGCTTCGGTGACCGGGATCATTATTCAACGCCCCGTCGCCGACGATATCTCAATCAAGAAAGTCCAGGCGACCATCGATCCGCGCAAGGATATTGAAGGGATGAACCCGGCGTCGATCGGTAACATCGTCTACAACGATATCGACCTGGGGCCATGCACCGCTATCGCCGCCGTCGATCTTCTGAAGAGCACGCCTCTGGAGATGAAAGGTCTGGAAGTCGTCATGATCGGCCATTCCGAAATTGTCGGCAAACCGGTGGCGTTCCTTCTGATGGCCGAAGGCGCGACGGTCACCGTCTGCCATCACATGACCCACAATCTCGTTGCCCACACGCGCCGGGCCGACGCCGTGGTCGTCGCCGTCGGCAAAGTCGGATTGCTGACCGGCGACATGATCAAACCAGGCGCGGCGATTATCGACGTGGGCATCAATCGCATCAAAAAAGATGACGGAAAGACGGCCATCGTCGGCGATGTCGACTATGATTCCTGCGCGCCGATTGCCGGATGGATTACGCCGGTGCCGGGAGGCGTGGGACCGGTTACGGTGGCGGCGCTGATGCGGAATGCCGTTGTCGCTGCGGACCGGCTGGCGGCAAGAGGCTAGGCTGTTGCGCGCCACAAGGGGCAACTCCTGACAGAGATTTTTCGATAGCCGCGCGATCCTTGAGCCCATGATTTGGCTTGGTAAAGATGGATCGCAGTCATGCATGAACCCCCCATCCAGTTTGAACCGTTCCGCGACAGCCGTCCTGTCTGGGCCCATGTAGTGACCGTCATCATATTGCTGGCATTGCCTTGGCTCGGCATCGAATGCCTGTTCGGCTGGTGCGTCGTGCAGGGCAATAGCTGGACGGTCTATGCCTTTATGCTTGCCCTGCCGGTGCTTCTGGAGGAGCGCGCGGGGCAGAAGCGTAATTCCGGCTAGTCCATTCGATCGCGGCTTTCAGGCCTGCGGCCGAGTTCTCTAAATGTCGACCACAAGACCGTCCCAGGCACATTCCTCTTCGATACCGTCCGCATGGGCCAGCATCTCCGGCCCCATATGGGTCAGGATAACGCGCTTCGCCTCAAGCTCGTCCCAATGGGCCTTGAGGTCCGGATAATTCATGTGGAACGGCACCGCTTTGGAAAAGAAATAGCATTCGGAGATGAACAGGTCGGCGCCGCGAGCGAGGTCCGGGATATGCTCGTTCCAGGCGCTGTCGCCGGTATAGGCAATGACCTTGCCCGCCACCTCGACCCTCATCGACGTGGGGTTCGCTTGAACCGTGTGGATCGCCGGATAGGTTGTCACTTTCAAATCGCCGATCCGGTATTCCCGCAGGGTTTCCATCTCGATCATGGTCACGTCGAATTTCGGGGTCATGGCTTGCGACCCCGGGTAAAGCGCTTGTCCGATCTCCTTCATGCGCGCTTGCGTTTCTACCGGCCCGGCGACCGTCAGCGGCGTTTCGCGTTTGGCGCCGAGCATCGCGTCCATCATCAGCGATGGAACGCCGGCGCAATGGTCGGCGTGGAAATGGGTGAGCAATATGACGTCGATGCTATTGTGCGCGATGCCGATCTTGTTGAGCGCACTCAGGCTCGTCGCACCGAAGTCGATGGCGAAGCGCAAGCCCGGCGCATCGACGATAAAGCAGGTATTAAGGCGCCCGCCCGAAGCGAAGGCGTCGCCTGTTCCGGCAAATGTGACTTTCAGGCTCATCAGAATCTCCCCTCCCGCCTTGCGCGCGATACCGATTGCGTATTCTGATGCCGGTCAGGCGTCAGCCTTTGAGGGCGGCGGCATGATGGGCGAAATGATCCTTCATGAAACTGGCCATGAAAAAATAGCTGTGGTCGTAGCCCGGCTGCATGCGCAGGGTGAGAGGGTAGCCGTTGGCCTCGCAGGCTTGCTTGAAAAGCTCCGGTTTGAGTTGTTCTTCCAGGAACTGATCTCCGCCGCCCTGATCCACGAGCAGCGGCAATCTTTCCTCTGCCTTGGCAATAAGTTCGCAAGCATCATGGGTTTTCCAGAGCTCGCGGTCGGGACCGAGATAGCCGCCAAGCGCCTTATGCCCCCACGGCACCTGTGTCGGTGCCACGATCGGCGCGAAGGCCGATACCGAGCGGAAGCGGCCCGGATTGCCGAGGGCAATCGTCAGTGCGCCATGCCCGCCCATGGAATGGCCGAATATTGATTGGCGTTCCGGGTCCACCGGAAAATTTTCATTCACGACGCCCGGCAACTCCTGCACGACATAGTCATACATATGGTAATGCGCCGACCAGGGCGCCTGCGTTGCGTTGACGTAAAATCCCGCGCCAAGGCCGAAATCATAGGCGCCTTCGGGATCGTCGGGAACGCCTTCGCCGCGCGGGCTCGTATCGGGCGCGACGACGGCTATGCCATGCTCGGCGGCAAATTGCTGCGCCCCGGCCTTGGTCACGAAATTCTCGTCGGTGCAGGTAAGGCCCGACAGCCAATAGAGGAGCGGAACCGGGCCGGCTTCCGCCTGTACCGGCAGAAATATGGCGAAGGTCATTTCGCAATTGCAGGCATTGGAGCGATGCGAATAACGCAGCTGGCGTCCGCCAAAGCATTTGTTTGCAGAAATTTCCGTCAGCGCTGTCGTCATATTAATGAACTCCTTCTGGTCAGCTCGTTATGACCAATAGGTCGCCGCGGCGCAACGGTAGAGACGCCGTTTATTCCCGACTCGCAAAAAGCATCCGGCGTCCTATTATTTTGTCGCCACTCCGATCAGCTACAGTTGGTGGCGACCCTATTGATGCCGGCGCGGTGGGAGGAAGGATCCAATGCGAATGAGCCCGTGCGCGGTTGTCGCCGCCGGTGTTGCCCTGTGGCTGTCGTCCACAAGTCTTGCCGTTCACGTCCATGCAACATCATCCGGCCTCCAGCAGGGCGAAGACTTGCCCGGCGGAGCGGCCACTTCCATTGAAATTACCGACAGCCAGCAAGCTTTCTCTCAGGCCTCGGCGAATCTGCCATCCAGCCGACATCTGGATTTCAGGATCGGCGGGGTTATGTTTCGAAAAGTCTGGCGGCAGCCGTCCGGCGAGCTCAGCCGATCCGACGGCCTTGGGCCCCTCTACAATGCGCGCTCCTGTGGAAGCTGTCACCGGCGCGATGGCCGGGGCCGCCCGCCCGATAATTCTCATACCGGCGACGCCGCTGTTTCGATGTTGCTCAAATTATCCGTGCGGCCACGCAGCCGGGCAGAGCGCGACCGGCTCGCCGCGCGTCGCGCCGCCTTTATTCCCGAGCCGGTCTATGGTGGACAGTTGCAGGATATTGCGATCAAGGGACATCGTGCGGAAGGACGGGCAAGTGTCGTCTATGAGCAAGAGAATGTTATCCTCGCCGGCGGCGAGAGCGTAACGCTCCGCAAGCCGGCCTACAGCGTACGCGCGCTCGGCTACGGGCCGTTTCAGCCGGGCGTGATGCTGTCGCCGCGCATCGCCCCGCAGATGATTGGCCTCGGCCTGATCGAGGCAATACCGGCAGCGGCGATCATGCAGCTTTCCGATCCCGACGATGCGGACAAAGACGGGATTTCGGGCCGCGCCAACAGGGTCTGGTCCCGGCGGCTGAAAGCGGTGACGCTCGGCCGTTTCGGCTGGAAGGCGGCCGCGCCATCGGTTCTGCAGCAATCGGCGGAGGCCTTTGCTTTCGATATCGGCATTTCGAGCTGGCTTGTGCCCGCTCCCTCCGGCGATTGCACCGAGGCGCAGCTGCATTGCCGCGCGGCGGCAAGCGGGGGCGATGAAGGCGGCGAGGAGATTAACCGGGACCTTCTGGCTGCCGTCGCGCATTATGCGCGGAACTTGGCTGTGCCCCGGCGGCGCGGTGCGGCCGATGCGCAAATTCTCAAGGGCAAAGGCCTGTTCGCGGATCTGGGTTGCGCGCGCTGCCATAATCCGTCCTTCAAAACGGGTGAGCGCCCGCGCGAGCCGCATCTTTCGCGTCAGCTTATATGGCCCTATAGCGACCTTCTGCTCCACGACATGGGGGAGGGGCTTGCCGATCACCGGCCCGAGGCGTCGGCCAGCGGGCGCGAATGGCGCACCGCGCCGCTGTGGGGAATAGGTCTGACGGAAGCGGTCAGCGGTCATCGCTCATTTCTGCATGATGGGCGGGCTCGCACGATCGTGGAAGCGATCCTCTGGCATGGCGGTGAGGCCCGCGCCGCGCGCGATGGTTTCGCCGCGCTGCCGCGCGCGAAGCGCGAAATACTCATCGCCTTTGTAAATTCGCTTTGAGATGGCCGGTGATCGTCGGCCGGCGTACTTTCTTTTCGCTGGGACGTGCGCCCGGACAACGCTGGTTTCTGGTCGTCACCCGCGATCCCGATCTTCTGGAATGCGCCGGTTCGCGTGATTACGACGGGTTTGGCTACTGGTTCATGCCAAGCCTCGACGATGCCGTCGCGACCGCGCATACGCTGTCGCAATCGCATTCAGCGCCCGAGCTTTTGGTGACCGGCGGCGCGTTATGCGCTCGTGACAGGGTTTCGGGCAAGCCCAACGGGTCGTGCCGACGAATTGAAGGCCGATTGTCAGCTGCGCTTCACGAAGTCGGCTGCGGACTATTGTCGAAAACGATGCGGTTCAATCACACGAGCGATTAGAATTCTGAATGTCCTGATAGCCAGCAACGATTACCGTCTTCGGGGCCACTCGGGGTATAGGACCGGGGTGGACATGCGTATCCTGTTCGCAAGCCGTGTGCTTCTGGGAGCTATTTTCATCGCGGGCGAACAGAGCAGCCTATAGTTGAGGAACCAATAACAATGCCGCAGCTCAATGCCGGCGATCCGGTGCATAGCCCAATTGAATTTCCCTTCGTCATGTTCGAACCGATACCGTCCTCGATATCACCGTCGCGCATACCATTATCGCAATTGGACTCACATGCAAAGATAGTTATATTCGATAATTTGAATATTAAATTGTTGTCGGACAGTAAGGACTGTTCAGGATCGCCAGCCTTCCCGGTACCAGAGGGGCGGGGCGGCACAGAATTGACAGGGGGATAATAACAATGTCGCAACTTATACCGCCGCATGGCGCGGAAAAACTGAATCCGCTGTTCGTTTACGACCCGGCGGAGAATGAGCGGCTTCGCAGTGAGGCGCATTCGCTCGCCTCGATTGTCGTCAGTTCCGCGACGGCGGCCAATGCCGTCATGCTCGGCGGCGGCTATTTTACGCCGTTGACGGGCTTTATGAACAAAGCGGACGCATTGAGCGTCGCGCAGTCCATGACGACGACGGACGGGTTGTTCTGGCCGACCCCCGTGCTCAATCTTGTCGAGGACGCTGGCGACATCAAACCTGGGCAACGCATTGCTCTCAAAGATCCGAATGTGGAAGACGCGCCTTTCCTGGCGGTCATGGATGTGGAGGCCGTCGAAACATTCGATGACGCCGACATGAAGCTGATGACCGAGAAGGTTTACCGGACCACGGATAGGGAGCACCCCGGCGTTCTGGCCTTCAATAACCAGGGCAAGGTAGCGCTGTCGGGTCCGATCAAGGTTCTGAACTTCAGCTACTTCCAGTCCGAATTTCCCGACACGTTCCGGACCGCGGTGGAGATCCGCAACGAGATTGCCGAGCATGGCTGGAGCAAGGTGGTCGCTTTCCAGACGCGCAACCCCATGCACCGCGCCCATGAGGAGCTGTGCCATATGGCCATGGAGCGCCTCGGCGCCGACGGCCTCGTGGTTCACATGCTTCTCGGCAAGCTGAAGCCCGGCGATATTCCCGCACCGGTGCGCGACGCCGCGATCCGCAAAATGGTCGAGGTCTACTTCCCGCCAAACAGCGCGATGATCACGGGGTACGGCTTCGACATGCTGTATGCGGGCCCGCGCGAGGCCGTGCTGCACGCCATCTTCCGGCAGAATATGGGCGCGAATTATCTGATCGTCGGACGCGATCATGCCGGTGTTGGCGACTATTACGGTCCCTTCGATGCGCAGACGATTTTTGATGAAGTCCCGGACGGTGCGCTGCAAATTGAAATCTTCCGCGCCGATCACACGGCCTATTCGAAGAAGCTCGACAAGGTGGTCATGATGCGCGAAGCGCCGAACCACTCGAAAGAGGATTTCGTGTTGCTTTCAGGCACAAAAGTACGCGAGATGCTCGGTGAGGGTATCGCTCCGCCGGTCGAATTCTCCCGGCCCGAGGTTGCCCAGATTCTGATGGATTATTACCGTAGCAGCGCTGGCTGAAAACGCTTCCGTTGCCTCGCATGCCGCAAAGCCCGGGATCATATGCCGGGCGCAGATCCGTTATGCCGCGCAAATACGGGAGCCAAATCTATAGTTCGGTATATTTCCTGGCATTTCCGCGCGCGCGCTCAACCGGATATTTTGCTTCGTTCAGCCTGATCTTGTCCGCTGCCGCCTGCGCTAGGTCGATGCCAGCGCGTTCCGAAATAAGGAGTAAATAGAGCAAAACGTCAGCGCATTCCTCACGAAGACAGTCTTTGAATTCCGGCTCGTTCATCGCCTGTTCCACTTCCGCCTCTTTCTTCCATTGGGCTAGCTCCAAAAGCTCCGATGCTTCCAATGTGAGTGACAGCATCAGGTCTTTGAGCGAATGAAACTGACGCCAGTCCCGTGCATCGCGAAAGGCGATCAACTGTGCGGTCAGATCATCGAGGTTTGGCGACGGTCTTTCCATTGTTGTCCCCACTGCCATAGCGCGCCAGCGACAAACTACTATACCCGGTTACTTGGTCCAACCGCGCACATCTGCGAGACACGTTGCGTCGCGGTTTTATACGGCTGGGTTCCGTGGTCTCTATGGCGCCACCTTAAGAGAATTTTCGGACAATTCCAGAGACACTGGCTGCGAGGTGGCTTCTGTCAGGTGCGCGACCAGAGCCTTTTCGGCCAAAGTTGCGTGGCGGTCGCGGTGACGGACCATCGCATATTCACGTTGAGGCAATTCGATCGGGATTTCGGTAAGTCTGCCGGCGGCGATCGCGGACGCGACGACATGGCGTGAAATGATCGTGGCCCCCGCGCCGGCTTCGATTGCTTCACGCACGGCTTCGTTGCTTGGCAGCTCCAGCGCGATATTCAGATCGTTCACCGACAGTCCCACACGTGCCGCCAGGTCCTCCAGTCCGCGGCGTGTGCCCGAACCGGTCTCCCGGACCACCCATTTCATGACACGGAGATCGAGCCTGCCATTCTTGTTGAGTGGCAATCGCGGTTGTTCGGAAGAGACGACGAGCACGATCTTGTCATGATCAATCAGTTGCCGGATCAATGCCGGATGTTGCGTCGGTCCTTCGACCAGGCCGATATTTGCTTCTCCTTCGACGATGGCGGTTTCCACCTCGTTGGTATTGCGAATCACGACATTGAAGCGCATGCGCGAGTTTGCAGCCTGAAAAGTGGCAAGCCGACGGGGTAGCCAATATGTCGCAATGGTCTGGCTGGCGGCAATTCCGATAGGACCGGGGTGCCCCGCCAAGTCCTGCAGTACGGAGCGCGCCATAGAGGCCCGGTCCAGCACAGCGCGTGCCTCGCGCAGGAATATCCGGCCGTTGTCGGTCAGCCGGATGCCGCGGCCGACGCGGTCGAATAGTATGATTTCGCAGGATCCTTCAAGAGAAGCGATCGCGGCAGACGCCGCCGACTGGCTCATGCCGAGGGACTCTGCAGCCCTCGTTACGTGCCCGTGTTCGGCCACCTCGACGAATATGCGCAATTGATCTAGCGTCATAGCTATTTCATCGATTATATCGATTAAAAACAGATAAACAATCGATAGATGCAAACATTTTTATTGTGTTCGTGGCTCGGCCAGTTATCTTGTGTCGTTCAAAAACGTCATTTGGGGGAAAGATATGTTCACTGCAAATCCCTTTGCTGAGCTTTCGGCATCTATATCACCCACTGTCATGCAGACCTACGTCGTCGTCATGGCACTTTTGGTTGTGGGCGGTACGCTGTTCGACGTTATCCACAAGGGTAGCGCAGCCTACTTCTTCAAAAACTGGCGGAGTGGCCGGGAAAATGCAGAGAAGAAGGTTAGCTCCGGTCAAAAAATGTCCATCGCGGTCCAGACCGCCGTGGTCGACGTCATGGCCTCCGGCGAATTCTGCAACCCGAAGCGCAGAATTGCCCATCTTCTGGGTATGTACGGTTTCATTGCCTTTGTCGTGGCGTCCGCTGTCATGGTCTTCAGCTATGCGACGCCCGCGACGCCGACGCCCGCGATCTGGCCGGCCTTGTGGTATATCGGCGCGTTGATGGTCTGCCTTGGCGGCTACTGGTTCTGGTTCTTCATCCGGGTCGATGTCTCGGCAGAGGGCCAGTCGCCTTTCCGCTTCGTACAAGCTGATATTTTCATCGTGTCCATGTTGGCTAGTGCCACATTCGCCCTGATCTGGGCCTATCTGCAGTTTAGGGGTTTTGGCACCTGGTCGATGGTGTTCCTTGGGCTCTTCCTCATTGCGACAACGATCCTGTTCGGATCGATCCCCTGGTCGAAATTCTCGCACATGTTTTTCAAGCCGGCTGCCGCATTCGAGAAAAGAGTGTGCAAGGCCGACGGTTCAGCCGAGAATTTGCCAACGCAGACCCGTGACGATCCTGAACAACAGAAAAAACACTCGATGGAACTGCTGCTGGATGCTCCGATGGATATGGGACTAGGCATCAAGCGTGAACGGCCAAACCACTACTGAACAACCATCTGCAGAACACCATTGAATTTGGAGGGAATTCTTAATGCCAACATTCGTCTATATGACGAGGTGCGACGGGTGCGGACATTGCGTCGACATCTGTCCCTCGGACATCATGCACATCGATAAGACCTATCGCCGCGCCTACAACATCGAGCCCAACATGTGCTGGGAGTGCTACTCCTGTGTAAAGGCCTGTCCGATGAACGCGATCGATGTGCGCGGATATGCCGATTTCGCCCCGCTCGGTCACAGCGTTCGCGTCAAACGCGACGAAGAGAAAGGCACGATCGCCTGGAGAATCAAATTCCGGAACGGTGAGGAAAAGAATTTCCTGTCGCCCATCACCACCAAGCCCTGGGGCACGGCGATCCCGCAGCTGGCCGACGTTCCCGGGCCCAGCCAGGAATTGCGCGACAGCGCGCTGTTGTATAGCGAGCCTAAGTATATCCGCATGGACGATGGCGATTTGCATACGCTGGAATCCAATGGTCTCGAACTGAAGGAAGGCGTGTATTACTAATGGCTTACAAAACGATCATCGAAGACGATATCGACGTTCTGGTCGTCGGCGCGGGCCTTGGCGGCACCGGTGCCGCCTGGGAGGCCAGATTCTGGGGTCAGGACAAGAAAATCGTCATTGCCGAGAAGGCCAATATCGATCGCTCCGGTGCGGTCGCTCAGGGTCTGTACGCGATCAACTGCTATATGGGCACCCGATGGGGCGAGAATAATCCGGAGGACCATGTCCGTTACGCCCGTATCGACCTGATGGGTATGCTGCGTGAAGACTTGGCGTTCGACATGGCCCGTCACGTCGACTCCACGGTGCACCAGTTCGAAGAGTGGGGCCTGCCCATCATGAAGGACCCGAAAACGGGGACCTATCTGCGTGAAGGGCGATGGCAGATCATGATTCATGGCGAATCCTACAAGCCCATCGTTGCAGAGGCCGCCAAG
>JAJFHO010000255.1 GCA_021775575.1 Hyphomicrobiales bacterium | reverse complement strand
ACGAACCGGCTTTGCAGCTGCGCCGACCCCCATTGCTCGTGGGTCTTGTGCCAGGTCGATGGCGTGAGCCCCTGCGTTCCCGCGACCGGACGCGGGTCCCACGACCGGAACATGATATATTCGCCGAATATGCCCAGTTCGTCGGCGACAATGAGAATGTCGTAATCGATACCCTGCGTGAAAGCCGGAACTTCGGCCTGCGCCGTACGCCGGGCGTCGGCGCCGAATTTCCAGCTCTTTTCCGCGACGATCTTGGCGCCGAATTTCTTCGCGGATTTCCGCACTGCCGCGGCGAACAGCGTGTCGCGGCCGCGCGTACCCGAGACCAGGAACCAGTCGCGCCAGCGTTTGCGAACGAGAAATTGCGCCAGCGCGTCGGTGTACATGGCGCGGCTCGGCACGATATGCATGATATTCGCCCTGCAGTCCTTGCCGCGCAGCCGGTCGTCGGGCGCGCCGGTATTGAACAGCAGGACATTCTTTTCCTTCGCCGCATCCGCTATTTGCAAAAGCGTTTCGGCCGGAGCGTTCAGGACGAAAAAGTGAATGCCCCGATCCGTCAGTTGCCGGAAAACCGCGAGCGGGTCGTCGTCCTTGCCCAGTTGCACATGTTCCAGGATGAATTCCTGTTTGACGAACCGGCCCGTCGTGTTGTTGTCGCTGATCGAGATTTGCCCGCCAGCTATTCCTTCATCCTCCGGCGGCGTCTCGAGGTTCGACAGATTGGGCGGGCGGTCGACGCTCTGGGTTATATAGGCGATGGCAATCCGGGTAACCGCTTCCTCGGCGGACACATCCAGCGCGAATCCGCCGCAAACAATTTGAAGAATTAGTGATGCTGTAGAGAGCAACGAGGTGGAATAATTGCGTCTCCTTTTGCGCAATTTGAGCAATACTAAATCTCCCCGGATTAAGTTTATTATATTATTATTATTTCGAAGGCGGCAAACAAACAGAAATTCTTCAGTGCGACACCATGTGCTGGCGATTGATTGCAAAAAAATGGAAAAATGTCTACTGATGACGGTTTGAAGAAGTCCTGCGATGCTGTTCGCGAAGGCGGCGTTGGGGCCGCAAAGAGGACCGCCGCAAAATGCCGTTCACCGCGTTCAGGTCCGCGTTTCTGCTTGTGGTTGCGGGATGTCTTGCGCTGGCGCCCTCCGCGCTTCAGGCGCGCGCGGGCGACAGGGAGCGTCTCGTCCTGTTCGACTTTGAGCTGCAGGATGCCAGCCATGAGGGAAAGCTGCGTGGTACGCGCGATGACGAAACCGCCCGGATCGCTTTGCTGAGCGCGGAATTGCGCAAGCTGATCGAGGCGACGCGGCGCTATGAGATCGCCGACATTTCCAGCGCCGCAGCAGAGATTTCGAAGCGACGACCGTTACGCTCTTGCAACGGCTGCGACATCGAAATAGCGCGGCGGTTCGGTGCGTCGCGGTCCTTGCTGAGTGTGGTTTACAAGGTGTCGAATCTCATCCTCGAGATTCACCTTTATCTGCGCGACACCGATACCGGCAAGGTTATCAATCACATGCATGCCAATATTCGCGGCAACAGCGATGAATCCTGGTTGCACGGCCTGCGGTGGCTGATCCGCAATCGTCTGCAGCCGGCCGAGTAACCGATCACGAGTCCAAGCGTCATGCGTATCCCCGCCAGTCTCCTCGCCATATTCTTGTCCCTGTCTGTCCTGCTGGGCGCGCGCGGCGCCGCGGCGGCGGAGCAATTCAAGGTCGGCGTTTTGAAATTCGGTACCGTCAACTGGCTGATGGATACCATGAGGCATCACCGCCTCGATGAACGCAACGGCTTTGCCCTCGATGTGTTGCCGCTGGCGAGCAAGAACGCTACCTCGATCGCATTTCTTGGCGGGGAGGTAGACGCAATCGTAACCGACTGGTTCTGGGTGTTGCGGCAACGCGCGGCGGGCCGCGACTTTGTGATGGCGCCCTATTCGGCGGCGCTTGGCGCGTTGATGGTGCCAAAGGACAGCGCCATAAAATCTCTTGGCGATCTGAAGGGCAAGCGGATCGGCGTCGCGGGCGGCCCCCTCGACAAGAGCTGGCTGCTGGTTCGGGCGCGGGCGCAAAAACTGGGAGCGGGGGACCTCTCCAAAACCGCCGAACCGGTATTTGGCGCGCCGCCGCTGCTCAACGAGCAATTGCTCAGGGGACGCATCGACGCGGTGCTGAATTTCTGGCCCTACGCTGCGCGGCTCGAGGGGCGGGGCTACCGCGAACTCATCGGGATGACGGCATTGCTGGGAGATATGGGCTTGAGAACCACACCGCCGCTGATCGGGTTCGTTTTCCGTGGTGATTTGGCCGCGGCAAGGAAGGCAACCGTCACGGGCTTTGTCGCCGCGCTGCGGCAGGCCAATGAGATACTCGCCAAGTCCGACGCGGAATGGGACCGGCTGCGGCCGCTGACGCACGCCAAGAGCGATGCCGAATTCGAGGCCCTCAAGGCGCGCTACCCCGCTGGAATCCTGACCTCATGGGGAGATGACGGCCGCGCAGCGGCCGCACGGCTCTTCGCCATTGTCGCCGAATTGGGGGGCAAGAAACTGGTCGGAAAGGGCACCCGGTTCGACACTGCCGTGTTTTGGCGCGGCTTTACATTTTGAACGGCGGCAGGACAGTCTTGTCCGGAGGGAAGTCGATACCGGCGCGGATTGGCTGGTCGGGCGCCTCGCTTGCGGCTTTCCTGCTGCTCTGGTGGCTTGGCGCGGCGATCGCCGGCAGCCGCGACCTGCCGGGACCCGGCGCTGTCCTGATCGCCCTTGTCGACGCGGCCGAGAGCGGCGAGTTTTACACCCATATGCTGGTCACGCTGGCCCGCGTCGCAGTCAGTTTCATGCTTGCCATGGTCATCGGCACGGCGATCGGCATTGTCCTGGGGCGCAAGCCCGGCGCTGACCGCTTTTTCGACGGCTGGCTCATTCTGGCCCTCAACATGCCGGCGCTGGTGACCATAATCCTCTGCTATATCTGGTTCGGGTTGACGGAGGTTGCGGCGGTGACCGCGGTCGCGATCAACAAGATCCCCAACGTCGCCGTGACAGTCCGCGAAGGCGCACGCGCGGTAAGCCACGAATTGAGCGAAATGGCGCAAGCGTACCGGTTCGGCCGGTGGAAAACGCTGCGCCACGTTATCCTCCCGCAACTCAATCCCTTTGTCGCGGCCTCGGCGCGCTCGGGTCTGGCGCTGGTGTGGAAGATCGTGCTGGTCGTCGAACTGCTCGGGCGCAGCAACGGCGTCGGGTTTCAGCTTCACCTGCTTTTCCAGCTTTTCGACGTTGCCGCCATCCTGGCTTATGCCATCGCCTTCATCGCCGTCGTTCAGATGATCGAGATTTTCCTGCTGCAGCCCTGGGAGCGGGCGGCCAACAGGTGGCGGCCATGAGCGCGCTCGATGTCGCCATCACACGCAAGGTCTACCCGGCCCGTGCCGAGACGCGTGAGCATCTGGCCCTTTCAGACCTCGCCTTTTCGGTCAAAGAGGGCGAGACCGTCTGCATCCTCGGGCCGTCGGGATGCGGCAAGACCACGCTGCTCAATCTGATTGCCGGACTTGACGGGGACTATGCGGGGCGCATCACGCTGGCGCCGGGGATTGAGGACCATCTCGCATACGTGTTCCAGACACCGCGCCTGCTGCCATGGCGCACCGTCAGGCAGAATATCGGCCTGGCGATCGACGATGCTGATTCAGGCCCGGCCTCTGTATCCGATCTGATTGCCGCGGTCGGGCTCGAAGCGTTCGCCGACGCCTATCCGGGTCAATTGTCGCTCGGAATGCAGCGCCGCGCCGCGCTCGCCCGCGCCTTCGCGCGCGACCCGCGCATATTGCTCATGGACGAACCTTTCGTTTCGCTCGATGACGCGGCGGCGGAGCGGCTGCGCGCGTTGCTGGTTCGCATTCTCGCCGAGCGCCCCACGACAGTCCTGTTCGTCACTCACGACAGGCGCGAGGCGGCGAAGCTCGCCAACCGGATACTCATTCTTTCCGATCCACCGGCCACGCTTGCCGGAGACGTGCCCGTGAAACTCAGCCGCGCGGCCCGCGCCGACCCGGCTCGTATCGAAGCTTTTTGCCGCAGGCATTTGCCGGTAATCATGCCGGAAGCCGACCGTGGGGACCTGGTCAACGGTAAAACGAAACCGTGAAGCAAAGGGTCAACCATTGCGCCGATTGCGGGTTTGGCATCACGCCGGTTCGGCGTATATTCAGCGGGCCTGCATCCAGGACAACCCGTTCTCGGGAGATGGAAATGACGCCTTTGCAGATGTCGAGAAATGCTGTCCTTGCGGTTATTGTAGCCGTGCTTGCGGTTGTTTTCGGGGCTGGCGTCCCAACGCCTGTTCAGGCCAACCCGCGCCTGAATGAAGAGACGTGGGCAAGCCTCAAGCCGGAATTTTTCGACAAGGCGGAAATCCTCGACGGTGCCCATCTGATGTCGATGGAAGCGCCGACGCGGGCCCATGACGCAGCTGTTGTGCCAATCGCGATCAAGGCCGCGCCGGGCGGGGATATCGTCAAGGTTACGTTGCTGGTCGATGAAAATCCGGTTCCTCTGGTCGGCGTGTTTGAATTCGGGCCGGCGGCGGCAAGCGCTTCGTTTTCGACCCGCATCCGGATCAATTCCTACTCCTTCGTCAGGGTTATCGCCGAGACCCGGGACGGCAGACTCTACATGATCAAGAAATTCGTCAAGGCATCCGGCGGGTGCTCGGCGCCGGCGAACAAGGACATGGACAAGGCGGTCGCCGAGATGGGCAAGATGAAGCTGCGCTTGTTCCCGGCCAGGTCAGATGTCCCGGCAGTCAGCCAGAGCGGCCCCCGGCCGGCGCAATTGATGATCCGGCATCCCAACTATTCCGGCTTCCAGATGGACCAGATCACCATGCTCTATATCCCGGCGCACTTCGTCGACAGTATCGAGGTCAGCTATGATGGCCGGCTGGTGATGAAGGTCGAAGGGGCGATCTCGCTGAGCGAGGATCCAAACATACGCTTTTTCTACAAACATAGCGGGGCCGGCGAGATCAGCGTGCGGGCCACCGACAACGAGCAGGGGACATTCGTCCAGACCTGGCCGGTCGCGGGATCCTAGAGCAGGTTCGACGATTTCTGAATCGCCGATCATGCTCTATCTATTTATTTTAACGCGCTTTCCGGGCGGAAAACCGCCCACTCTTTTCCTGAAAGCGTTCTAGAAACAGCGAAACTCCGCTTCCGCCTGGGCGCGCCGCAGATCGGCCACCAGGTTCCGCAAACCGGGCGATGAGTTGAACATCGCGATTTTTTCGCCGCCGACCCGGCGCACGCTGAGCACCGTTTCGGCTTCTACATATTTCTCGTAGGGGAGGATCGTCGCGACGATGTCGATCGAGCAGGAGCAGCGCTCCAGCGCATCGCGGGTTTGGCCGTTCGCGGCCATGCAGCCGAACACATAGTCGGCTCTGGCGGTGGTTGGATAGTCATTGATCAATTGCTGCTCGGGCGATACTTGCGGGCCCGGCGTTACCTGTTGCGCCGCGGCCGGGAAAATCGCGGCGGCCACGAGCAAGCCCACCGCCGTCACGCCGGCTTTTGCGAACCTGGATACCATCATTGCACCTTCCCATCGCTGCCGGTGAAGGTCATCAAGTCGTCGATCAGCACGCCGTCGCCTTCGGACTTCGGGACCCATGCATGTATTGTGTAAAATCCGCCCGGCACCGAATCCGAAACGGTGAACTCGTAGACTTTTGCACGATAGTCTCGCAAACGCGGCGCGTTCGGGTCCTTGATAAACGGCTTGATCGTGACCCTGTGCGCCGGTACCGCGCGGCCCTCAAATTCAATTTCGATCGTTTCAACGGTTGCCGCTTCTCGGAAAGCCTTGCGGATGCTGTTGCGGAAATAGATCGGCACGCCGCCGATCCGGCGTTTCATGTACCACAGGTCCAGCTCCAGGAAGGCCATAAGCACCGGATTGCCCCGCAGGTCCGCATGGGGCCCGAGGCGGCGTTGCCGCTCGCCGGTGAAAACCTCAAGCAATACGCTGTTCAGTCCGTCACTCTGTTTGCTTTTCGCGACCTTCATGCGAATCACGTCGTCGATCGGCGCGCCGAAAACCTTCTCGTTTTCGGTCTTGCGCCGGTAGCTGTAGGAGAGCGTTTGCGGCAGGGCCAGCCGTTCCAGATAGGAGGCATCGAACAACAGCGACTGGGAGGTCGCTGTCGGCTCGGCGTTGGGTGTCGCCGCCGTGCCAAGGCTAACCGCGGTGAACCATGCCCCCGCGAGAGCAATGAGAGCCAGTTTACGCAATAGGAGTTTCATGTGCTGGACCCTTAAGCTGGGGGTTTCATCCGTGTCAGGCAGGCAATCCTGTCCTATAGTGTGATTCACCATGCACGATCTGTCACGCATTGCCGCGGATCTTCTGGTGAGCCTTCTTGCTATGACCGGCGAGCCAGTGCTCGACGCGCCGCGCGTGGTGGCGATCGAGCCGGCCGAACTGCAACAGCGTGTGTGCGGGCAGGCCTGCCGCGTGTATGCTTGGTATGCGCCTGACGGGATGATCTATCTGGACAGCCGTTTGAACCCCGAAACCAGCATTATGGCGAAGAGCGTTCTTGTGCATGAACTGGTGCATCATATCCAACGAATGAGATTGGGCGGCCCGGCCGCCGATTGCGACGAGTGGGCGCGGCGGGAGAGGGAAGCTTTCGGCATTCAGGCGAGCTGGCTCCGCATGAACGGGCTCTATCCCAATCACAACTGGTTCCGCTCGCGCCAGGTGACATGCAGCGCCGGAGCGGGCTAGCGTGTTGGCGGGCCCGCCCTCAATCCTGGTCGAAAACAAATCCGGTTCCCCGTACTGTCTTGATCAAGGACTTGGCGTTGATATCCAGCGTTGAAAGCTTGCGGCGCAGATAGCCGATATAGACGTCGACAACATTGAGCGCATTGCCGCCCTGGTCGGCCCACAAAGCCTTGAAGATAGTTTCGCGAGTCAGCGGCTGGCCCGCATTCTCCATGAACAGGATCAGAAGGTCCGCTTCGCGCTCTGTGAGCGTCACTGACCTGCCCTGGAATTCGACCTTGCGCAACGCTGCATTGAAACTCAGGTCATGCAAGACGGCCGCCGCGGTTTCCGCGGTCCCGCCCGCCGCATTTTTTTTCCGGGCCTGCGCATGAACGCGCGCCAGAAGCTCCTCGAATGCGAAGGGTTTGACGACATAGTCGTCGGCGCCCTCGCTGAGGCCCTCGATGCGGTCGGGAACCGTATCGCGTGCGCTCAGCATGATGATCGAAGCATACTGGCGGGTCTTGCGGATCTCCCGGCACACCTCCAGTCCGGAGCAGCCGGGAAGCATGACGTCAAGTATGATCGAATCATATGGCTTGTCGCGGGCGCATTTGATGGCCGCCTCTCCCGTGGCCACGCATTCCACCTTGAAGCCTTCCATCTCGAAACCCCGTTTCAGGAGCATTGAGATGTCTTCATCATCCTCGACCACGAGTATGGTCATGGCCTGCTTCCTCGCTTTTCCGGGCTCGGCGTGAGAGGCAATTCGACCGTCACCGCCGTGCCGGGCTGTTCAGAGCCGCGCGCGCGCGCCTGCCGCCCGGCCGGGCTTTTCACCGTGATCTTGCCATGATGCTCGCTGACCACCCACTTGACCAGCGCCAAGCCTACGCCATAACCGCTTACCTCCCTATCGGGCCGATTGCGGCCTCGGTAAAACCGTTCAAAGATATGCGGCAGGTCCTCCGGCGCAATACCGTAACCCTGGTCGCGAATTGTGATGATCGCCCTGTCTTTGCGTTTCCCCGCCGCCACATGAACCGATGTGCCTTCCGGGGAATATTTGAGCGAATTGATGACAAGTCCGGTGACCACCTGGCGCAGCCATTCTTTATCGCATGAGACGCGCAAGACGCCGGGCTTGCGTTTGAAGTCAACAGTTACCCTCAGTCGCCGGGCAAGTTGAGCGACGTCGCTCACCGCCTCCTTGACCAACAGGTTCATATCGCCGTCCTCGAAGACAAGATCGAGCCGGCCGCTTTCCGAGCGCGCCACACGCAGCAGATCGTCGACCCGCCGCCGCAGAGTCCTGGCGCGGGCCTGGATTGTCCGGAACGCTCTTCGAAACGACGCATCGGACCTGCCACCCCGATGGCGCAGCGAGACTTCCGCTTCGCCCAGAATGACCGTCAGTGGCGTGCGCAACTCGTGGCTGATATCGGAGAAAAACCGGCGCCGGTTTGTATCGATCTCCTCAAGCCTTGTATTGGCCGCGCGCAGTGCAGCGGTGCGCGCCGCGACCGTACGCTTCAGGCCCCGTTGCGCGGCCAGCAACCTGTTTTCCCGCCGTGCGAGTTTATCCGCCATACGGTTGAAACGGGTCATGAGCAGGGTCAGTTCGTCATGGCCGGAAGGGGCCAGCCGCTCGTCCAGCTTGCCTGAGGATATGGCGCGCGCGCCCTCCACCGTCTCCGCGACGCGGCTAAGGATTGGACGCCCGGCCGCCAGATACAAGACGATTGCCAGCGTACCGCCGCCCAAAACCCATATGACGGCGAAGACGCTCACACGGTTGCGCAGGGTAGCCATATCTTCTCGTGCCCGGCGCGCGTCGCTGCGTTCATTCTCCAGGGCCTGAGCGAGCAGGGGCGCAAAATTGACGCCGAACGCCTCCATGGCGCTGCGGGTGAGGGCCACCTTTTCCGATTCCGCGGAGTCCGGGCCGGCGAGCCCCAGAAGCCGTGTGTGAAGCGCCTCGAATTGCGCTTCCATGCGGGCGACAATCAGGCTCTTGGTCGCCGCCCTGCTGCGCGCGTCATCGGAGGCGACAAAACCGACCTGGTCGGAGATAACGGAATCCAGCCCCTGGAATATGTCAGCAACGCGGGCATGGCCGCTTTCCAGTTGCCCGGGCCGCGCGCCGGGCGCCTGCACGGCCTCCATTGCCACCAGCCCATAGTCGGAAACACGCCCCGACAAGGATATCAAAAGCTCCAGATGACGCTGTGCCGTCGACGCTCGGATCAGATTCTTGTCGGCCTGCCAAGACACGAACAGAAGCACGAGGATGGCTACGAGCGAGAATATGGCGCCACCAAAGATGATCGCCATTATCTTCGCCCGCAGCGACAGGCCGAATCGGGACCGGTATTTCACCCTACGGTTCAACTGCAGATCTTGCCGGCGGTTCCCATGCGGACCATTCGAGCGTTCAGAGCTCCTGGCCGCGTTTGCGGGGCGGCTAGAAATTGACCACCGAGCGGATCGACTTGCCGGCATGCATCAAATCGAAGGCGTCATTGATCTTGTCCAGCCCCATGGTGTGGGTGATCAAATCGTCGATATTGATCTTGCCCTCCATATACCAGTCGACGATGCGCGGCACTTCGGTGCGTCCCTTGGCGCCGCCGAACGCGGTGCCGCGCCAGTTGCGTCCGGTGACGAGCTGGAATGGGCGGGTCGAGATTTCCGCGCCCGCCGGCGCCACGCCGATGATGATCGACGTGCCCCAGCCCTTGTGGCAGCATTCCAGTGCATCGCGCATGACATTCACGTTGCCGATGCACTCGAAGGAATAATCCGCGCCGCCCTTGGTCAGGTCGACAAGATAAGGCACAAGGTCGCCCTCGACCTCGGTCGGGTTGACGAAATGGGTCATGCCGAATTTCTCGGCGACGTCCTTGCGCCCCGGATTGAGATCGACACCGACAATCATGTCGGCGCCGGCGAGCCGCGCGCCCTGAATGACATTGAGGCCGATGCCGCCGAGCCCGAAAATGACGACATTGTCGCCGGGCTGAACTTTCGCTGTATTGATCACCGCGCCGATGCCGGTGGTGACGCCGCAGCCGATATAGCAAATCTTTTCAAACGGCGCGTCCTCGCGCACCTTGGCGACCGCAATCTCGGGCAGCACCGTGTAGTTCGAAAAGGTCGAGGTGCCCATATAGTGGAACAGCTTGTCCTTGCCGATGGAGAAGCGGCTGGTGCCATCGGGCATGACGCCTTGCCCCTGCGTCTCGCGGATCGCCTGGCAAAGATTGGTCTTGCCGGACGTGCAATATTCGCATTGGCGGCATTCCGGCGTGTAGAGCGGGATCACGTGATCGCCCTTCTTCACGCTCTTCACGCCCGCGCCAACATCGACGACGACGCCGGCTCCTTCATGCCCCAGGATCGCCGGGAACAGCCCCTCGGGGTCGGCGCCCGACCGGGTAAATTCATCCGTGTGGCATATTCCGGTCGCCTTAATCTCGACGAGCACCTCACCTTCCTTCGGGCCGTCCAGATCGACCTCGGTTATCTCAAGCGGTTTACCCGCCTCCACAGCCACAGCCGCGCGTGTCTTCATGACCTCTTCTCCCTCTAAAACCAGATTTGCTGTTCTATGGTCGATTGAAGTCGCCCCGTACCGAAAAAGCAACATGATCAGGGCGGATTATTTTTACCACCCCATTTGAACAGAGCGATGCAGGCATCGGATTGCATCAAGGCGACACACCGCCGTATTCCAGCTCTATTCGGGCAATTCGTCTGTTGCATTTTCGAAAGACCGATAACCAAATGTACCGGAAATGCAGGCGGGTCGCCGCCGAGCGGAGCTGCGCAATGGCCAAAGCCTGTGTGTCCGACTGAATAAGATGCTGAGCGGCTTTGGCGGCCTGTCATTCAGTAAGGATTTGAAATTTATATGAATTTCTTTCGGAAATATATTCCTTAAGCGGATTTTTTCGACGCAGACCCTGAGGGCAATCATGACCGTTCGCTCATAGTCAGATCCTATGGGCATCATAAAAACAAAGTCTTGGACGGTTAACGAGCCGTAAACATAAACTTGCTCTCGAAATCCTCCCGCGGCTGGATGGTGTGTAGATAAAAAGTCGAATGACGTGATGTGCTGGTCTGTGGTCGGATTCCTGGGGGGGGATGCACCATCGAGCAACCAGGCCGGTTCTCACATTTGGGAGGAGAATTTCATGGCTACCCTTAAACCCGCTTTTTTTCTTACGGTCGCGGCTTCTTTTGCCGTCGCCCAAGGTGCCGGCGCGGCGGGCCTGTCCGATGTCCCCAACGTCCATTCGGGCAAACAGCTGCAATATACAAGAAGCCTCGGCGGCGCGCTAACGGGCGGTTCCGTCGATCTGTTTTTTCGGATGCGCTATGAGCAGGTGAGCGACGATCTTCCCGCTACATCTCCTCTCGTCGGCACAGAAAACGCAAATGAACTGAGTCTGCGCACTGTGGGAGGCTATAGCACGGCCCGCTTTTTCGGCTTTTATCTTCGCGGGGAGATAGAATCGACCGTCCGCCTGAACAGTGACAATGCCCTGAATATCGACGAAGACCTGACCTTTCCTCCGGGACCCGGCGGTTCCCGCATAGCGGAAGGGCATGCCATAATCGCGGACAATCCGTTCATAGAAGTCAATCAGGCCTTCATAGGCTGGCGCGGCGGCGCGCGTGATTGCGCAGAGGGGGATTGCAAAGGCGGCACGACCGTAAAGTTGGGCCGGCAAACCATTATCTACGACAACCACCGCTGGGTGGGTAACATCGTATGGCGCCAAAACCATCAGTCCTATGACGCACTGCGGATCGACAACTCCTCGATCAACAACTTCAGTGTCTCTTACACCTACCTCGACAAAGTCAACCGGACCTTCGGAAACGACTCGGTATTCGATGAATGGGAGTTGGACTCTGGTCACCTCATCAACGCAACCTATAAGCTTCCCTTCGGCAAAGTGACGGGTTACGGCTATTTGCTGGACTTTGATGATAACCCGAAGACGCCGTTCATTGAGGGCGTGGGTGCCGTTGGTACGCCGGGCATAGCAATCTTCGATTCGGATACTTGGGGCGTGCGCTCCGTGGGCAAGTTCCCGGTCTCCGACAGGTTCAAACTGCTGTATGAACTGGAGTGGGCAACGCAGAGTCCCGGAAATGACGCCGGTCCAACCCTGAGTGACAACAACTATTACAATGTCGAGCTCGGTGGCGCTTTCAAAGTGGGAAGCAAGCCAGTGGTTGTGAAGCTTGGTCGTGAGGTCCTGGAAGGCAACGGCGTGAATTCGCTCCAGACCCCGCTGGCCACGATACACGCCTTCAACGGCTGGGCTGACAAATTCGTCGGCGCCCCTGGTGGGACGGCGACCCCGGTCGGTGGTCTCGTAGACACCAGCGCCACTGTGGTGGTCAAAGGCCTGCTCGCGAAACACATCGGTCCCTCCAAGCTGGTTGTCCAGTATCACGACTTTGAAGCTGACACGACGGTGGCCGGCGTCAAGGACTACGGAACGGAGTTGGGCGTTCTATTTGCCAAGCCGATTAAGAAGGACTGGTTGGCCGTGGCGAAATACGCCAAATTCGACGACGGTGGCGATGGTTTCAGCTTTGACACCGAGAAATTCTGGCTGATACTCCAGTACAGGTTTAAATAACTGCGACCGAAGGTGCCGCGGTCCGAAGGCATTTTAGCCTAATAACAAAAGCGACCGCGGTCGAAAACTCAAGGAGGGGTGCAAGCCCCTCCTTTTTTTGTTCGCTTGCCACGCGACCGGCATTGAAAGTTGGTTTGCTCGCCCCAAAAGCCATAGCCGCGCGTCTTCATAAACCCCTCCCTTTACCCCGATATTTCACCTGTCGGTGACTGGTGACGCCTCTTGGGTTCAAGAAAGACAATAAGACATGGGGGGGTCTCTCCACCCCCAGAACAAACCGGAGCGGTTGCAGGAATGGTTCGGACGCAGCCGCCCGGAAAATTGCTGCTTGAGCCGACGGCCCTGCGGTTGCATCATGGCGTTGTCGGCAATCAACAATGACTTTGACTTGATGCACACCGGCAAAAGCATCAGGAGCGTCGTATTGTACGACTGAAACTAGTCGATTGATTTAATAAAATAAATTAGCAAGGAGGAAAAGATGACTCATAAGCACAGCGGCGGATGCGACCATATACACACCCATTCAGATAGCGATCCGATCGACAACCACACGTGCCACTGTTCTGTCTGCAAGGGCGTTACCGGCCAAGATACGACCCATGTCGTATTTTTTAAACACGGCGATGTAGCGGTTGATAGCCCTGACAGCCTGAAGCGCCAGCCATTCAACGCAGCAAATCCGGATGGGCCGCTGGAGCTGTGCACTTGTGCCACCTGTGGCACGCCGATCATGCTCGACGACAAGGAAGGGCGCATTCGAGTGATCGTGCCAAACCTGATGGGTTACGACTCAGCCAGCCTGCCGGCGACCTATCATGCCTTTTATGATCCGGCCAGTGGCGTCCCGAAGCCTGATGACGGCCGTCCAGTCTATGAAGCGCTTCGCCCTGACTTTGTCTGGCCAGAGTCAGCATAAAAAGCATTTCTTTGATTGCAACGCTCTAACTGCCCCCACCGGTTTACTGGTGCGGGGCAGTTTCTGTATCTGGAATCATCGCGAAGCTGCCGATTGGCGTGGCGCCGAGATTTGGGCTGACGAAATTTCCGCTTCGGGTCAAAAAGAGACCTCTCGAGATCGCCCATAGAGAACAAGGCAAAGAAAGGCGCAGGGAAGTCGGCATCTGGTCAGCGGGGCAGTTCAATGGTCACCTTTATGCTGGAATACCACTCGGCGACATTCTCGATATCCTCATCGCTGAGCAATTTGGCGACGATCGCCATCTGCTCATGTTTGCGCTTGCCCGAACGATAGGCCTCGAGCTGTGCAATGAGATACTCCTTCTGCTGGCCGCTCAGGTTCGCCGCCATGGGGACGGTCGCTTTGCCATCCAGTCCGTGACAGGTCTGGCATACCGCCTGCACCTTGGCTTTGCCGGCCATTAAATCCGCCGAATGCGACGGGCCCGCGAGCATCCCCGTCATGGGGACAAGCAGAAGCAAAAGAATGAATGGATTTCCTGTCACAGCGGGTGCGCGCGTGTTTTCACGGAATTGCGGACCGGACACAGAGCCCGGTCCGCTGTTGTTGGAATTCCTATTTGCCCTGGTAGCTGATGCGGTATATCGCACCGGCCTTGTCATCCGATACCAGGATCGAACCGTCGACATATTGCTGCACATCGACCGGACGCCCGAGATAGACACCATTTTCGTTCAGCCAGCCTTCGGCAAAGGCTTCCGTCTTTGCCGCGTTCCCGTCCTTGTCGAGGAAGGTGACCATGACGCGCGCACCGCGGGGTTTCACCGCGTTCCAGGAGCCATGTTGCGCATTGAATATAGCGTTATGGTACTTCTTGGGGAACATCTTCCCGGAGTAGAACATCATCCCCAGATCGGCCGCGTGCGCGATCATTTCGACCTGCGGCTTGACATATTTGTCCATCAGTTCCTTGGGTATGGCCTTGTCCTTATACTCGCCGGTCCTGACCTCGCCGCCGCCATAATAGGGATGGCCGTACCACATGCCCGTTTCGGGCATCTTGTTGAGTTCTCCGGGCGGCGTCTCGTCGCCCATGCCGTCAACCTGATTGTCGGTGAACCAGAGGCTGCCGTCGCCGGGATTGAAGGCATGGCCGACCGAGTTGCGAATTCCCGTGGCCACCACTTCACGCCCTGTACCGTCCCGGTTCATGCGGATTATTCCTCCGATGCCGACTTTCTTGTAAAGCTCAACCTTGTCGGCCGGCGTGACGTTGAACGGCTGGCCCAAACTGATATAGAGCTTGTCATCGGGGCCGACCGCGCAGATGCGCGCGGTGTGATTGTATGATTCTTCGTCGGCGGGGATGAGATCGCCCTGCTTGACGATCGGTATTGCAACCGTATCGGCGCCTTCCATGAAATACTCGGCCGCCGGAAACATCATCACCCGGTTGCGTTCGGCGACGAAAAGGAAGCCGTCCTTGGAGTAGCAGACACCGTTTGGAATATCGAACTTAACGCTCGGGCTGAATTCCTCCACCGTGTCGGCGACATTGTCCATGTCCCTGTCGGTCACCGACCAGACTGTGGTTTTTCTGGTGCCAACCCAAACGGTGGCCTTGTTGCGGCTCACGGCCATATGCCGGGCGTCGGGAACGAGCGCAAAAAGCTCTATCTTGAAGCCATCGGGCAATTTGATTTTCTGCAGCACCTTGCGCAGATTGTCCGCATATTTGCCGCCCTGAGCCACGCGCTTCATCGGGCCGGCATCAGTCCGTTTGAAGCCTCCCAGTTTTGACAGATTTTCCTCGTCACCCTTAGTGAGACCTGTGCTCACGGAAAACGACAAGGCCAGACATGCTGCCGCTGAAGTCAGAAATAGTTTTTTCATGGTTCCCTCCCTCTACACTGACGACTGAAAGCAATTTAAAGCAACCGGCCGCAGTCGATCAAAACACTAATAAGTGTCAAATTTGGCGAGGCGATGTCCGGGCCCGGGCGGTGATGGTCACGGCGCGGGCTAGTCCGCCGGCAAAACCGGCTCGAGGATGTCCATGACCTAGTGCTCTGCGTCCTTGCCGCGCCGGTCGAGCGCGTAAGCCTTGGTCGCATGCCGGAGGGGCTGGAGGAGCATGCGGTCCAGCCACAGCTCGCGTTCGGCGCGGAAATCCCCGATGCCGATCCGCATCTTCTCGTGGCCCTTGCTCGGCTGGGCGCAATAGGTGCCGAACAGCCGGTCCCACCAGGGGAGATTGAAGCCGAAATTGCTGTTGGTCTCGTCAACGAGGACCGAGTGGTGCACGCGGTGCATATCGGGCGTCACCACGAACAGGCGCAGCACGCGGTCGAGTTTTAGCGGCAGGCGCGCATTGGCGTGGTTGAACATCGCGGTTGCATTCAACAACACTTCGAATAGCAGCACCCCCAGCGCCGGTGCGCCCAGTGCCACGATGACGCCGAATTTGATCACCATCGACAAAATGATCTCGACGGGATGGAAACGCGCGCCGGTGGTGACATCGAAGTCGAGATCGGCATGGTGCATGCGGTGAAGCCGCCACAGGGCGGGCACGGCGTGAAACATGACGTGCTGCAGGTAGATCGCAAAGTCGAGAAACATGGCCGACCCAAGGACGGCCAGCCAGAAAGGAATGCCGAAATTATTCAGCAAGCCCCAGCCGCTCTGTTCGCCGGCAAGCGCCAGACCGACCGCGGTGGTCGGGAAAATAATTCTCAGCAATATGGTGTTGAGGACAACGATACCCACATTGCTTGGCCAGCGCAGCGCCCGCGTGAATGATCGCTTCCGGCGCGGCGCCCGCCACTCCCACAACGCCATCACCGCAAAAATTCCAAAAAAGCAGGCGAGGCGGATGACCGGCTCATTTCCCAGGGCAAAATCGGACATGCCTGACTCTTTCTCATATTATTCGAGTAATCAATGTTATTAACGGAGACACCCCATGAAGCACTGGATTATTCTGAATGATCCGCCTTATGGCACCGAGCGCTGCTACAACGGGCTGCGTCTCGCCCATGCACTCCTCAAGAGCCGACCGGACATGGAGGTCACGGTGTCCTGATGGCCGACGCGGTGGTTTGCGCGAAAGAAGGGCCAGAAAACGCCAGACGGCTACTATAATGTCGAGCGAATGCTAAAAGGAGTGCTGGCCGGGAAAGGTCATATTCTGCTCTGCGGCAACTGCATGGATGTCCGCGGGCTGAGCGAAGACGAGATTCTGGACCGCGCCCGGCGGAGCACAATGGGCGAGCTTGCGGACGGCACAATGACCGCCGACAGGGTGCTCGTGTTTTGAGGTTTACGCGGTGTCACGGATTTATCTCGATTACAATGCCAGTACGCCCATAGCGCCCGAGGTGGCCGACGCCATGCGGCCTTTCCTTGAAGCCGCCTTCGGCAACCCTTCAAGTCCGCACTGGGCCGGCGCGCCAGCCAAGGAAGCGATTGAGACGGCTCGCGGGCAGGTTGCGGCACTCCTCGGCTGCGCGGCGGATGAGATCGTCTTCACCAGCGGCGGCAGCGAGTCGAACAACATGGCCCTCAAGGGCGTCTTCTTCGCGCAACGGGAGCGAGGCGCCCATATCGTCACCACCAGGATCGAGCATCCCGCGATCGTCGAGCCGGCCCGGTTCCTCGAACGGCGCGGCGCCAAGGTTACCTGTCTGCCGGTCGACAAATCAGGTCTGGTCGATCCGGACGACGTGCGCAAGGCGATCTGCGACCGGACCATTCTGGTCAGTATCATGCATGCCAACAACGAGGTCGGGACAATCCAGCCGATCGGGGAAATAGCGGCCATCACGCGCGAACGCGGCGTTCTGCTCCACACCGATGCGGCGCAATCGGCCGGCAAGATCGCGACCAGGGTCGACGAACTGGGTGTGGATTTGCTGACTATCGCGGGGCACAAGCTCTACGCCCCGAAAGGCGTTGGCGCCCTCTACATTCGCTCGGGCGTCGGACTTGAACCCTTGATACACGGGGCCGGGCATGAAGGCGGCCGCAGGGCCGGAACCGAAAGCGCTGTTCTTGCCACCGGCCTCGGCAAGGCATGCGAACTCGCGCTGAGCTGCCCCCGGGCTGACAGGATGTGCCGCCTGCGGGATGGCTTTTGGGAGCGTCTGCACGCCGCGTTCGGCGAACATGTCGTGCTCAACGGGCATCCCGAGCGGCGGCTTCCCAATACGCTCAATGTCTCCTTTCCGGGTCACATCGGCGCTGACATCCTCGCGCGCCTGGAAGGCGTTGCCGCGTCGACGGGTTCGGCGTGCCACGAGGGGAAAGTGCAGCTGTCACCTGTGCTGGAGGCGATGGGCGTTCCGCCCGAGGTCGGCATGGGCGCGATACGTTTCAGCCTGGGGCGGACAACCACGCAGGCCGAGATCGATCAGGTCTGCGACCTCCTGAATGTCTACAGACCCTAAATGATATCGCGTGGCGCGAAGGACATGGACCGGAAGGAAAGCTTGTAGCGGGAGATCCCGATCTTTTTCACCTTGGCCGTGCCGATCTTGTAGTTGTAGTTGCCGCTGACCCAGTCGACGACACGGCCCTCGAGCGCGTTGGCCGGCTGCGACGTGTGCAGGAAGTCCATAAACATCACGCCCTTCTTAATATGCCGCGTGACCATGGCAACGCCGGTGACAGCCGCCGTGAGGACTTCGACATTACCGCTCTCCAATTGCCCGGAAAAGGAGTAATCCTTCCCTTCGACACCGAGCACCGTTTCCTTCAGGCTCGGCACCCGGTCTGAAAACACCATCACCATGTCGCCGCTTTCAATATCGCGCTCCTTGGCGTCGTCGGGGTGAATCTCGACAAAGTTCTCCGGCCAGCGCTGGACGATATAGGGCCGTCTGCGATCATCGAACCCGGACTGCCAGCGTTCGTTGGTCCGGCCGGAGGTGCACCAAAGCTCGTCGCCCCTCGGCTTCATCCATTCCCAATAGTCCGAAAACAGCAACCAGGGGGATTTCTGGAGGTTGCACTTGCCCGTCTGACTGTTGAAATGGGTCAGCTTCTTGTTGAACATGTTGGCGCCCGCCGGCCCGGTGCCGGACAGCTTTCGCTCAGTGTCGTGCAGCCGTTTGGTTCCCTGCAGCGAACCATCGTCCTTCATAAAGACAGGCCCCTGGATACCGTTGGTGCCGAACTCGCCGAGCTTCTGATGCAGGGTCTTGCCCTCGCGGTGGGCGGCGACCTTGATCATATGGAAGTCCTTGCGGCTGCCGCGGGAGAAGCGCGCCGCCTCCTCCGCGACATCGTTGGAGGTCTTCCAATCGAACAGGCCAAAACCCATTCGCTTGGCAAGCTGGGCGATGATCCACCAATCCGGTTTGGCCCAGCCCGGCGGATCGTAGAATTTGTTGTAGAGCCGCAGCCGCCGCTCGCCATTGGCGCGCATGAAGGTCTCCTCGCCCCATGTGGCGGCGGGGAACACGATGTCCGCATAACGCGCGCCGATCGGATCGACCAGATAGATGTCCTGATTGACCACCACCATGCCGCCGGAGTCGACGCGCTTTTTCAACGTATCGACAATCTCCTCCTTGGTGTAAGAGCGGACCTGGTGCGGGCTAGCCGTCACCAACTCCCGGAATTTCTCGAAGAACTGCTGGGTGCCGCACATCGCCTGGACCCATGTCGTGCCGATCACATAAGCGAACCGGGTATGGCCTGAAAGCAGCCAGGTATCGGTGTCGAGCGCCCGGCGGCGGCGCCCCGGAACCTTCATCGGCGATTTGCCGATCGGATAGCGCCCGCCCCTCAGGCCGCCGCGCTGATGACCGCCGGCGCGGCCGATCATCTGGCCCGGCCGCCCGCCCGCGCCGACGATTATGGCAAGCGAGGAAACGGAGTTGGTGGTGCCGGTATTGTTGGACCAGTAGAGGCCCTTCTCGATCATGATCGAGGTTTTGGGCCGTTTCTTGCCGTTGGGCTTGGCCATCCATTCCGCGGCCGTGTAGATCTTCGCAACGTCGACCTGGGCCAATTTGGCGGCGTTCTCGGGCTTGAATTCGTCCTGCGCGAGCAGCCATTTCTTCCAGTCGTCGAAGCCGTCTGTCTGGAACTGGCCCCAGGTGGTGCGCCACTGCCACGGCGTATTGCGTGTGCCCCTGCCGAAACCCGATGAGGACTCCCACTTGCTGTTGACCCACTTCTTGATCCATTCCTTGTCTTCCCAGCCATTCTCGACGATCACCCGGGCAATGGCGTTGAGGACAAGCAGATCGGTGCCGGGCTGGATGTCGATCCACATGCCGCCATTTTCCTCGACATAGGCGACACCGGCCGTACGGCGCGGGATCATCATGATCGCCTTTTGCCCGTTCTGAATGCCCTTCATGATCCACTGCGTAAACAGGATGGTCTTGGTTTCGTAAGGGTCCGTGCCGCAGATCAGAAGGGTCTCGGCATTCATCCAGTCCTCATAGGAAGGAGCAAAATTGTCGAAACCGGCATCGCGCATGCCCGGTGTCGAACTGACATCGGAGGGTGTGTCGTGGGGCGCGTAATTGGCCGTGGCGACGTGCCTCAGCGCGAATTTGGTGATCGCATAGGTGTTTTCGATGAACTGGTAGCTATAGGCCTTGACGCCATAAGCGTTGGCGCCATGCTTTTCCATGACATACAAGCCGACCTCGGCAGCGACGTCGAGCGCGAAGTCCCACGGCACCGGCTGCAGAACGCCGTAGATGCGCATGAGGGGCGTTTTCAAGCGATCGCGCGTCGGGGTTTGCGGGTTGTAGCATTTCTGGGCGATGCAGCCGCCGCGCAGGGAGCTGTCGCCGTCCGTGTTGACGAATTTGGCGTCCTTGTCCGGAATGATCACGACGTGATGCGGCTCGCCCTTGTGCAGCACGACATTATGCTGGTTGGGAGCGATCCACGGGCCCAGGGGGTCGACCGGAAAGTTGGCGCCGAAAGCGTTGTTTTCCGCCTTGGAGCCGCCGTTCCAATTGCCCGCGACCGGCCAGCGATAGACCTTCAGGCCGCAGGCGACGATGCAATAGTCGCATGCCGTCGAGACGACGTCGGCGTCTTTGGGCGGCAGCGGGACGTTGGTCTCGGGGATATAATATGGCGTAGCCATTCCAAATGCCTCCCTATTTCGGCAGATTGTCGTTGCGCCTGATCATCTGGACGCCGTCGCGGGTAGCGGCTCAAATTCGGGAAGATCGGGCTCTTCCATCTCGATTGGCGGTCCGCTCAACGACTCGATGAAGGCGACGAGGTCCGCCTTCTCCTCCTTGCTGAGCTTGAGGGGCCGAATGAGCTTCGTCTTGTTTGCGGCAAACTCGTTCGTGCCGCCGCCGCGATCGTAGAACTCGACCACGTCGGCGAGTGTCTCGAGCGCGCCATTATGCATGTAAGGGGCGGTGTATTTTGTGTAACGGAGCGTTGGCGTCCGGAACTTGCCCTTGTCGCTTTCCTGTTTGGTGCGGAAATAAAGGCCCGGGTCGTCCTTGGTCGCGCGGTACATCTCTTCCGTCACGCCCTTCGCGAACAGCTCGTAGCGCAAAGTTATCTGGGCCAGCCCGTTGTCGATCCAATCGGCGGCCGGCGAAACCCCCAGATTATAGTATTTCTGATCGCTGAAAAACGCGCCGTTGTGGCACTCGATGCAGTTCGCCTTGCCTTTGAAGAGCTCGAGGCCGCGCTTCTGCCGGTCGTTCAACGCCGTCTTGTCGCCGCCTATAAATTTGTCGAATGGGGTGTCGGTCTGGATCAGGCTCCGCTCGAAGGCGGCGATCGCCTTCCAGGCGTTCGACAGCTTTGGAAAGATATCGCCGAACACGTCGGCAAAGCGCGTTCGATATTCCGGAATGAAAGCCAGCCGGGCCGTCATTACGTCGCGCGCGCCGTTGCCCGCGACCGCGCCGCGCGCCGCGCCCGACGCCTGTGTCTCAAGCGATTCGCCAGAACCCGCCCACATCAACTTCTCATAGTAAGCGGCATTGATTATGCTCTGGGAGTTGCGCCAGTGCACCGAGCCAGGATAGCCCATCGAGAGGCGGTCGGGGAAAGCCCAGCCGTTCGACGGGTGATGGCAGGAGGCACATGAAACGGTGCCGTCGCCGCTGAGCCGCGGGTCGAAAAAAAGGAGCTTGCCCAGTTCGATCTTCGGACGGCCCAGGGCCAGCGGAGTCGACCGGTTGTCCCACGGAACCGGGGGTGGACCGAGGGCCGCCAGAGGTGGATTGGCGTCGGCGCGCGCACCGGCGGCCAAGCCCAGCATCGTAACGCTGGCCAGTAATGCGACGCCAGCAGCCATTGTGGTTGTGATCGGTTTCATCGCCAAATTCCTAGTTCGGCGTCTTGCGGAAGTTGGGGATCGCTGAATAGTCCGTGTCGATCTTGTCCTCCCAGACGTATTTGGCTCCGGTGAGCAGATCACCGGAAAGCGCGTTTAAAAAGGCGACCAGGTCGCTCTGCTCCTGGGCCGAGAGCGCAAGAGGCTTCAAGAGGCTATCCTTGTTGGCCCCTTCACCGCCGCCCTTGTCGTAGAAGGCAACAACATCCTTCAACGTCTTCAGCATGCCGTTATGCATGTAGGGCGCGGTGTATTTAAGCTCGCGCAAGGTCGGCGTCATGAACTTGCCGACATCCGTGCCGTCCGCCTTGTGTGCTCGCAGATGGGCGCCTGGATCGTGCCGTATGTTCATATGATTCTCGATGCCCATAGACATGGCGTAGGCCACAAAGGTGAGGTGGCGTTGCGGATTGGACCAGATGTCCGGATTATCCGGCACGCCCAGATTGTGGGGCTTGTCATCGCTAAACCGCGAGCCCGAGTGACAGGCGATGCAGCCGGCCTTGCCCTTGAACAGCTCGAAACCTTTCTTCGCGGCATTCGACATCGAGCCCTTGTCGAAGGGGGCGCCGCGCGAGGTCAGGGATTTGAGATATTCCGGGATCGCCTTGCGAACGGCCGAATTGTCCGGCTCTCCGTAACCCGCCTCCTTGAACATTTTCACATAGATCGGATCCTGCTTGAGGCGTTCCTGCATCAGACGCATGTCCATGTTCATGATATACGCCTCCGTGATCACTTCACGGGTGACATCGTTGAGATTGGTGCCGAGCCGACCGTCGTGGAACCACGCCGCTTTAAGGGCAGTATTGATCAGGGTCGGTGTGTTGCGAAATCCGTCAAGACCGGGATAGGCCTTCGAAAGCGCCAGACCATCCGCGAAGGCTTTCTCGGGAATATGACAGGTCGCGCAACTGATCGTCGCGTTGCCCGACAGCCGCTCGTCGAAGAATAAACGCTTGCCGAGTTCCGCCTTTTTGGCATCGACGTTGAAGGCCTTGATCGGGCCTGGCTCTTGGGCAAGGGAAACTGAAAACGGAACCGCCATCATGCCAAGGGCGAGTATGGCGACAACAAGAGCTTTACCAGCTGCGAACAGGTTCCACATCGCCAAACCATGGCCCCGCGTCAGTTCCCTTAATGGAACTCCTCGCGAGCCCCTCCCTTAAAACGGTGCGGCTCTGACCTCAATCAAACCCGGCACGGCCGCGGCGGCCCTCTCTCAATTGACTGGACCTTATCAGCATACAGACCTTTCAACAGCGCTGTCACCGGCGTTTGCTGAGATCAAGGGCATTGTCAGCGCCATGCTGCCGGTGCTACCGAGACATCATACCGGCGCGCAAGCTAAAGCGGCAGCGATTTGTCAAAAGGCAAGGCAAATTTGACTTGATGCGCCAAGAGAGCAGATAAGCTGCGCACTGAAACTCCTCTTCGAACAACAAAGGCCTGCATGGTGCTCCGCAACAAACCCGGTCAACGCCAACCGCGTGTCGAAACCTCCGCCAAGGTGGCGGACGAGATTAAGCCGACAACATGTTACATGTGCGCTTGCCGGTGCGGCATCAAGGTGTATCTGCGAAATGGTACGGTTCGCTACATCGAGGGTAATCGCGATCATCCGGTAAACAAGGGCGTGCTGTGCGGCAAGGGTTCGGCTGGCATCATGCAGCATTATTCGCCGGCGCGGCTGCGCGCGCCGCTGCTGCGCGTCGGCGAGCGTGGCAGTGGCGAGTTCAAGGAAATATCCTGGGACGAGGCGCTCGAAATTGCCACCAAATGGCTTGGCGAAGTGCGAGAGCGGGACCCCAAGAAACTGGCCTTTTTTACCGGCCGCGATCAATCTCAATCGTTGACCGGCTGGTGGGCGATTCAATATGGCACGCCCAATTATGCGGCCCACGGGGGCTTTTGCTCGGTCAATATGGCGGCTGCCGGCCTCTATACCTTTGGCGGGGCTTTTTGGGAATTCGGCGATCCTGACTGGGAGCATACGCGCTATTTCATGCTGTTCGGCGTCGCCGAGGATCATGCCTCCAACCCGATCAAGATAGGCATCGGGAAACTCAAAAATCGCGGCGCCAAATTTGTTGCGGTCAATCCCGTGCGCACCGGTTACAACGCCATCGCCGATGAATGGGTCGGCATCAGGCCCGGCACCGACGGCCTCTTTGTCGGCGCGCTTATCCACGAGCTCATCAAGGCCCGGAAGATCGATGTCGACTATCAGCTGCGCTATACCAACGCCCCCTGGCTCGTCATCCAGGACAAGGGCGCGGGCGACGACGGTCTGTTCGCCCGGGACGCCAAAGGCAACCCGCTCGCCTATGACACGAAAAAGAAGCGGCTGGTCAATGCGCTCCTGGCCGACATCACTCCCGCGCTTTCGGGAGAATTCAAGCTCCGCGACGGGCGCAAGGCGGTGCCGGCGCTGCAGCTCCTTGCCGAGCGCTTCCTGTCGAAAGAATACGCCCCGGAATCGGTAGCTGAGGAAACCGGCGTCCCGGCCCAGGACATAAAACGCATCGCGGCGGAGTTGGCTCATGCCGCCTTCGAGGAAGAAGTGGTGCTCGACATCCCCTGGACGGACTGGGCCGGACGTCGCCACGAAAAGATGATCGGCCGTCCGGTTTCAATGCACGCCATGCGCGGAATTTCGGCCCACTCCAACGGTTTTCACACCTGCAGGCTTATCCATATTCTGCAGATCCTGCTGGGCTCCATCGATTGTCCCGGCGGCTTCCGCTACAAGTCTCCTTACCCGAAGCAAACACCGCCCTGGCTGAAGCCGTTTGGCAAGCTCGGCCAGATCGCTCCGCGCGAGCCGCTGGGCGGTCCGCATCTGGGCTTCCCAACCGGTCCGGAAGATTTGCTCGTCGACGACAAGGATCAGCCGCAACGCATCGATAAGGCCTTCAGTTGGGATGCGCCGCTCGCCGTCCACGGGATGATGCATATGGTCATCGCGAACGCGGCGAAAGGCGATCCGTACCCGATCGACGTTTTGTTCATGTATATGGCCAACATGGGCTGGAATTCGTCGATGAACGTGCCTGACACGCTCAAATGTCTGACCGACAAGGATGCCAAGACCGGCGAATACAAGATTCCGAAAATCATCTATTCGGATGCCTATTATTCCGAAACGGTTCCCTATGCCGATCTTGTCCTGCCCGACACCACCTATCTGGAACGCTGGGACTGTATTTCGCTGCTCGACCGCCCGATTTCCGAAGCCGACGGACCGGCGGATTCAATTCGCCAGCCCGTCGTTGAGCCCGACCGGGACGTTCGCCCGTTCCAGGACGTTCTGATCGAACTCGGCGCGCGGCTCGCCTTGCCGGGATTCGTCGATCAGGAAGGCAGCCCGAAATATCCGGGCGGCTATCCCGACTATATCGTCAACCATGAGCGCAAACCCGGGCTCGGGCCGCTTGCCGGCTGGCGCGGCAAGGACGGAAAGTCCAGTGGTAAAGGCGAGCCCAATCCCAAACAGCTGGAAAAATATATCGAGAATGGCTGCTTCTGGTTCCACGAGCTCGAACCGAACCAGAGATATTTCAAGCACGCCAACAAGGATTATCTGGATTTTGCCGTCTCCATGGGATTCCGTCTTGAACCGGGCCGGGTGATCTTCCAGCTTTATCTGGAGATGCTGCAGAAATTCAGGCTGGCGGCCGAGGGCCATGGGAACGTCGTGCCGCCGGCAAAACATCGCAAGCGCATCAAGGCGTTCTTCGATCCCTTGCCCTTCTGGTACCGGCCCTTCGAGGGCGCAATGCTGGATGAAGACGCATTTCCCTTGTACGCGATCACCCAGCGTCCCATGCATATGTATCATTCCTGGGGATCGCAGAATGCCTGGCTGCGGCAGATCACGGCCCAGAACAGACTTTATATGAGCAGGGCAAAGGCAGAGACGCTCGGTATACAGGACGATGACTGGATTTGGATCTCCAGCCATATCGGCCGCGTAAAGGCACAGGTGCGGACCATGGAGGGCGTCAACCCCGATACGGTCTGGACCTGGAACGCTATCGGCAAGCGCCGCGGCGCCTGGATGCTCGATGAAGACGCGCCGGAGTCCAACCAGGGCTTTTTATTGAACCATCTGATCGCGGAATTGCTGCCGCAACGCGGCGGCGGGTATCGCTATTCGAACTCCGACCCGGTCACCGGTCAGGCGGCCTGGTATGATTTGAAAGTCAAGATTGAAAAGGCGAGCGGCGCTGAGGCGGGGGAAACCTATCCGATGTTCGAACCGCTCGGCCGCCCGCTGGACTCCGAGTTGCCCGATGTGTTGCGCTTTGGCGCCCAATTCAAGGACGACCCTTCGGAGGGGAGCACGCGCGGATGACCACGCTGCCGGAAAAAACCGACAAGAAGCTCGGCCTCGTCATCGACCTCGATATTTGCGTGGGATGCCATGCCTGCGTGACCAGTTGCAAGGAATGGAACACCGGCGGCTATAGCGCGCCCCTTTCCGACATCGATCCCTATGGAGCGGACCCGCACGGCGCCTGGCTCAATCGGGTTCACACCTATGAGGCGGGTGAAGGGCATGGCGGCCAGACGGTTCATTTCCCGCGTTCCTGCCTGCATTGCGAGACACCCGATTGCGTAACCGTTTGCCCGACAGGGGCCTCCTACAAGCGCGAGGAGGACGGCATTGTTCTGGTCAATCCCGATACCTGCATCGGCTGCAAGCTGTGTTCGTGGGCCTGTCCCTATGGCGCGCGGGAATATGACACCGACCATGGCGTGATGAAGAAATGCACGCTGTGCGTCGATCGCATCTACAATGAAAATCTCGAACAGGAAGACCGGGTGCCGGCATGCGTGCGCGCCTGCCCGACCGGAGCACGGCATTTCGGCGACATTGGCGATCCCTCGAGCGAGGTTTCGGCGCTCGTGCGCCAGCGCGGTGGCTATGATTTGCTGCCCGAAATGGGATATCGGCCCGTCAACAAATATCTGCCCCCGCGCGAGCGCCGCGATGGTGGCGAGCACCAATCCGTCCTGCCGGCACTGGCTGAACCTTCGCCACCTCAGGCCAAGCTCAGGGGGGAGAGTTTCTTCGCCTGGGCCGACCGTCTTTTGTCACGTTAGATTCGGCTCCAGACAATGCATCCAGCCTATTCAGTTATTCTGTTCACGACGGCCTCGGGCGCGGGCTACGGGCTTTTGGCGTTGCTGTCGCTCGGGGGTCTTATGGGCCTCACGCCGCTTCACCCCTGGATGGGTTTTACGGGCTTTCTCACCGCATTCGTTTTGATAACCGCCGGACTGTTGTCGTCGACATTCCATCTCGGACACCCTGAACGGTCGTGGCGCGCCTTTTCACAATGGCGATCCTCCTGGCTGTCGCGCGAGGGCGTGGCGGCGGTATTGACCTACGCGCCAGCCGGGCTGTTTGGCCTGGCTTGGTTTCTCGGCGAGACGGCGCATTGGGCCTGGAGCCTGGCGGGCTGGGCCGGCATCGTCTGCGCCATCGCGACGGTTTATTGCACGGGCATGATCTATGCCTCGCTCAAGACCATTCGCCAATGGTATACGCCGCTTGTGGCGCCGATCTATGTGCTCATGGCGGCGGCCACCGGCGCGCTGCTGCTCAACCTCTTGCTGGTTTTGTTCGGCGCGCTTGCGGCCTGGGCACTGTGGTTGGCGGTCGGCGCGCTTGCCGTCGCCTTCCTTGCCAAGATTGCCTACTGGTTCAGCATCGACAATGCCCGCAAGACCTACACCGCCGAAAGCGCCACCGGCCTCGGCCGGTTCGGAAAGGTGCGGCCGCTCGATGCGCCCCATTCCCGGGCCAATTTCATCATGCGGGAAATGGGTTACGCCGTCGGCCGGAAACATTCACGGATATTGCGCCGATTGGCGGTAATCCTGCTTTTCGCCGTGCCATTGATTTCGACGTCCATAATGATCGCTTATATTGACGGAGCGTTGCTGCCTTTGGCGCTGTTGGCGACGGTGTCGGCCGGCATTGGCGTTGCAATTGAGCGTTGGCTTTTCTTTGCGGAGGCGAGCCATGTCGCAATGCTGTTTTACGGAAACGAGCGCGCTTGACGCCGAACGACTGCCGGGCGGCTTGGTCCGGTGCCCGCGCGTCGGTTTGTTCTGTTTGATCTGTGCTTGATCTTCCAGAGATAATGGTATGACCTGTGTTGATCGTTAAACCGGTCGGCGACGGCTGTTGCCCGTGTCGGCGCGCGACCGGAATAAGGGAGGAAAATATGGGTCCGAAATCTGTAGTAAAATTATTTTCCGTTGTGATGGCGATGATCGTGGCGGTCGCTTTTTCCGATGTGCAGGCGGCTGAATGCCCGCGCGGCACGCTCGACAAGGCCTATTGCGATCTCGACAATGACCTAGTCGCCGATCTTCCTGCGGACCGGGCGAAATGGGTCAATCCCGACACGATCATTTTTTCATATACGCCGGTGGAGGACCCAGCCGTTTATCAGAAAGTCTGGGACGGTTTTGTTCAGCATATGGCCAAGGTGACGGGCAAAAAGGTCGTCTTTTTCCCAGTCCAGTCCTACGCCGCGCAATATGAGGCAATGCGTTCGGGCCGGCTGCATATCGCCGGCGTCAATACCGGCGGCAATCCGGTGGCGGTCAGCTGCGCCGGTTTCGTCCCCTTCGCCATGATGGCGGCGAAGGACGGCTCATTCGGCTATGAGATGGAAATTATCGTACCGGCGGACAGCGCCGTGCAAACACCTGCCGACCTGAAGGGCAAATCGCTCGCCTTCACATCTCCGACCTCCAACTCGGGCTTCAAGGCGCCCTCGGCGATCCTCAAAGCCGAATTCGGACTTGTGGCCGATAAGGATTTCAAGCCGTCTTTTTCCGGCAAGCATGACAATTCGATCCTGGGCGTGGCAAACAAGGATTATGAGGCTGCGGCCATCGCCAATTCGATTATGAAGCGGATGATCGACCGGAAGGTCATCGATGCCGCGAAAATCAGGACGATCTATCGCTCGCAGACCTTTCCGACCACCGGATATGGCCACGCCCATAATTTGCATCCGGAAGTCGTCGCGCTGATCAAGCAGGCCTTTTTCACCTTCAAGTGGGAAGGTTCCGACCTGCAGAAGGAATTCAAGAAAGAAGGCCGGTTCGTCGCTATCAACCACAAGCATGACTGGAGCGTGATCCGCAAGATCGATGCCGCCAACGGCGTGAGCTACGCCTGCAAGTAAGCCGCTTGCCAGGCTCAGACCGCCCGGTCCGCGTCTTGAGCGCGCCGGGCGGCTGATCGACAACACACAGGCCGAAGGGGGGAGGCCATATGCTCAAGCTTGCCGGCCTTACCAAGCGCTATCGGACCGGGGATCTGGCTCTCAGCAATATCGACCTTGAGGTGCCGGACGGGCAGGTGATGGCGCTGATCGGCCCTTCCGGGGCCGGCAAGTCGACCCTCATTCGCTGCGTCAACCGTCTGGTCGAGCCGACGTCGGGCACGATTTTCCTGAACGATACCGGGATCACCACGCTCAACCATGCGCAGTTGCGCCGGGCGCGCCGCCGCATGGGCATGATCTTCCAGGAATATGCCCTCGTCGAACGGCTTTCGGTGATGGAAAATGTGCTGTCCGGGCGGCTTGGTTTCGTCAACTTCTGGCGCAGCTGGTTCCGCAGATTCCCGCAATCGGACATCGACGAGGCGTTCCGGCTTCTGCAGCGCGTCGACCTGGACCATATGGTCGACAAGCGCGCCGATGAGCTCTCCGGTGGCCAGCGCCAGCGTGTGGGTATTTGCCGGGCCCTAATCCAGAATCCGGAATTGCTCCTCGTGGATGAGCCGACGGCCTCGCTCGACCCCAAGACGTCGCGCCAGATCATGCGGTTGATTGTCGAGCTTTGCGGGGAGCGCCGGCTGACGGCCATCGTCAATATCCATGATGTGCTGCTGGCGCAGATGTTCGCGCAGCGCATTGTCGGCCTGCGGCTCGGCGAGATTGTCTATGACGGTCCGCCCGACGGTCTGAGCGCCGACGTGCTTACCGAAATTTATGGCGAGGAGGATTGGGAAGCGACGATCAGCAAGGTCGAGGAAGACGCAGAGACGGAAGAGACTGGAGACGGTATTGGCGAGGACGATGACCACCATCCACCCAACCCGGACCGCGACCGCCTCGCCGGCCTGACCTGAGAAGCGCGATGGCCGTATCGGAA
>JAJFHO010000254.1 GCA_021775575.1 Hyphomicrobiales bacterium | reverse complement strand
GATGGCCAATATTCTCGGGATGGGTTGAGAGCCGGATGCGTTTTTAGCCACGCTCTAGTTGTCCAATTTCTAAAATGATCCCGTCGGGGCTGGTTATGCTTGGATGCTTTATCACGTCCATATGCCAAGATTTAGCGGCTGCGGTCAATTCACCCTCAACATCTTGTCCCTTCAGTAAGAAATACCGGGTGTTTTTACCAGCAATTCCATGCCCATAGACGAGCAATTTATCAAGCCGGGCGAGGGCTCTCGCGGTGATGATATCGGGCGCCCCGTCCAGCCCTACCGATTCAATTCTTTCCGGTATGACGGTGAGGTTGGAAAGCCCCATCGCCCGGCCGGCCTCCACCAGGAACGCCGCCTTCTTGCCGGTCGACTCGATTAAAGTGACGTGTACGTCCTTTTCCGCGAGCATCGCCGCAAGGATGAGGCCCGGAAACCCGGCGCCGGAGCCAAGGTCAACGATGGTCTTCGTCTCGTCCGGCAATAGCGGGGCAATCTGCGCGGAATCAAGGAAATGCCTGGCCCAGCGGTCATCGATGGTCGAGCGGGCGATGAGGTTATGGCGCGCCGACCAGTCGATCAGCACACGGTCCATCTCTTTCAGGCGGTCCAATGTTTCACGTGAAACATTTGCACGCTCAGCAAACTCCTCGGGCGTCACGACGCTTTTGCTTTCTTCACCCAGGCAAGCAGCAGGGCCAGCGCCGCAGGCGTCACGCCTTCGATCCGGCCGGCCTGACCCAGCGTCGCCGGGCGCGCCGCCATCAGTTTTGATCGCACTTCATTGGAAAGACCCTTGATCGCTTCATAGCTGAGATCAGCAGGAAGGCGCAGACTCTCGTCTTTCTTGAAGGCAATGATGTCCGCCTCCTGGCGATGGAGATAGCCGGAATAAAGCGCATCGAACTCCAGCTGCTCGGAGACGGCAGGCGCCATCTCCTGCAACTCAGGCCAGATCGCCGCGAGGTCAGACAATCGCACATTCGGTAGGGCCAGCAGGTCGATAATTGTCCGGCGGCGGCCGTCCTGATTGATTTTTAGCCCATGTTTCGCCGCTTCGTTCGGCGTCAGCGTCATCGCCTGCGCCCAGTCACGGGCCTTTTGGAGCGCCGATTGTTTCACGTGAAACACGGTCGCTCTTTGCGTCCCAACGAGGCCTGCCGCTATGCCGCGCGGCGTCAGCCGTTGGTCCGCATTATCGGCCCGCAGGGTCAGCCGATACTCCGCCCGGCTGGTAAACATGCGGTAGGGTTCGGTGACGCCATGGGTCACAAGGTCATCAATGAGGACGCCGATATAGGCTTCGGACCGATCGAGGATGAACGGGTCACACCCGCCGGCAAGGCGGGCAGCGTTTGCCCCGGCCATCAACCCTTGGGCGGCGGCTTCTTCATAGCCGGTCGTGCCATTGATCTGACCGGCGAGGAAAAGACCGGGCAGGGCTTTTACTTCCAATGTGTGGGTGAGGGAGCGCGGATCGACATAGTCATACTCAATCGCATAGCCATAGCGGATGACTTTCGCGCGCTCGAGCCCGGGAATGGTTTTCAGGAATTCCGCCTGAACATCTTCGGGCAGGGAGGTCGAAATCCCGTTCGGATAGACCGTGTGAAAGCCGGCGCCATCGCCTTGCGTTCCGGGTAGGCCCTCCGGTTCGAGAAAGATCTGATGGCTGTCGCGCTCGGCGAAGCGCACCACCTTATCCTCGATGGAGGGGCAATAGCGGGGACCGCGGCCCGAGATGGCGCCGCCATAAACGGCGGATTTGCCGATATTGTCGTCAATGATCTTGTGGGTTGCCGCCGTCGTCGCGGTGACGCCGCAGGCGATCTGCGGCACCCGTATCTTCTCGGTCAGAAACGAAAACGGGACCGGTTCGGCGTCTGCGGGCTGCATTTCCAGGGCGTCCCAGTCAATGGTGCGGCCATCGAGACGGGCCGGGGTCCCGGTTTTCAGCCGGCCCATTCTGAGCCCAAGCCGATAAAGCCGGTCAGACAGACCAATGGCCGGGGGCTCAACCCCGCCCCAGCTTTTGTCGGCGCCTCTGGAATTGGCGCGGCCTGCCGGAATCCGCCGGTCGCCGATATGGATCATGCCTTTGAGGAAGGTGCCGGTGGTCAGAACCACGGCGCTTGCCCGGATTTCGGTCCCATCCGCCGTGATTATGCCGGCAACCATATCTTTGCCTGATGTTTCACGTGAAACATCGCCGCCAGCAACGATCAGATCCTCGACCGCCAGCTCGGCAATGTCGAGATTGGGGTAATCGCGGAGCAGGCTCTGCATCTTCTCCCGGTAGAGCCCACGATCGGCCTGCGCCCGGGGGCCGCGCACCGCCGGACCTTTTGACCGATTTAGCATGCGGAACTGAATGCCGGCCTCGTCGATGACACGGCCCATCAGACCGTCCAGCGCATCGACCTCGCGCACAAGATGACCCTTGCCGAGCCCGCCAATCGCCGGATTGCATGACATCTCGCCGATTGTGTCCTTGCGATGGGTTGCGAGCAGCGTTTGCGCCCCCGCACGCGCCGCCGCCGCCGCTGCTTCACAGCCAGCATGGCCGCCGCCTATTACAATGACGTCGTAGTCCATCATTTCCGTCCTGCACGTTGGCGGCGGCAATTTTCAATCGGTGCGCGGTTGCGCACGGCCGCCGCAGCAGCTTCGCAGCCGGCATGGCCGCCGCCTATTACAATGACATCATAAGTATCGCGCATATCGCATAACCCTTGCGCTCATATAGGAGAGCAGCGGTGGAAAAGGAATTGTTTTGAAACAGTCCGGTGTTTCACGTGAAACATCGACATCGCTATCTTACCCCCGGCCGGGTGGGTGACGATAAAAATTAACGACACGAATTATTGCACGGTATTGCCAGGCGCTCATCTGCGGGAACCAGGGCCCAATAAAATAGCCATCGGCCGCGCCAAATTTTACAAATCGGCAACTAACCAATTTACCTGTCGGCAACGGCACGCGCGATGCAGCACTACCGCCATCCTCAAGGGGATTTAAATTATGGCGGAGTATGATGATGAATAGCGCAACTTGCTTGACCAGAACTGCAGACACTTTCGGGCGCGAACGCACAAGCATGGACATGCTCGAACAACGGCTAGCGGCCAAGGCGCTGACCCGGCGGCTGGGCGAAAAAATCAAGAACTACGAAAAAGCGGCGGCAAAGCTCGAACTGCGAGGCGAGGCCGACGCTGCAGACGCCCTGCATCGCGCGGCGGACAGGCTTCGCCAGATTACCGTTGAACCGCCGCCGCTCCCGGCCGAGAACGCCTCGGATCCCGCATAGGCTGGACTATTTCCCGATACAGAAGCTGGAAAAGATCTCGCCGAGGACGTCTTCCACGCCAACCGCTCCGGTAATGCCCCCCAAGGCCCGGGCGGCCAGGCGGGCGTCCTCGGCGGCCAACTCCGGCGCCCTCTCAATGCGCGCCTCGGCCCGCGATAACGCCTCAATCGCATCCTCAACCGCTTTTTGATGGCGGGCGCGGGTGAGGGCGGGGCCGCCATCATCTTGCGTCCCGGCGACACCTGTTGTTAGCGCAGTTACAAACTCGGCGATTCCGTCCCCGGTCTTCGCTGACACGGCGTGCTCGTGAAAGTCGGCGGTATCGGAGGACACGGCCATACCGGCAATATCGGCTTTATTCCACAACAAGAAATCACCCGGCTGCATCAACGCCATTGTTTCACGTGAAACATCGGGGTCGTTTCCGGCCAGTAGTGTTTCACGTGAAACATTGCGCGATCCGTCGACCACCAGGATGCGCAGGTTCGCGGCCTCAGCGCGTGCGGTCGCCCGGGCCATACCTTCGCGCTCGATCACGTCCGTCGTCTCGCGCGCGGCTCGAAGGCCTGCGGTATCGGCAATGGTGGCGACAATGCCGCCGAGATTGAGGCGCGTCTCGACGATATCGCGGGTTGTCCCCGGCATATCGTTAACGATGGCGACGGCCGATCCGGCCAGCGCATTGATCAGCGACGACTTGCCGGCATTGGGCGGCCCGATGATCGCGATCGAGACACCCTCGCGGATCGTCCGTGCACGTCCTGATTTGAGAAGAAACGTGGTTAATTCATCCTTAAGCTGATGAATTGCCGGCCCGGCTCTGGCCGCCACCGCGGCCGGCACATCGCCCTCATCGGGGAAATCAATGTCGGCCTCAAGCGGCGCCAGAACACTCAAAATCTGGGCCCGCCAGCCCTCGGCCAGCCCTGAGAGGCCGCCATCAAGCTGACCCAAAGCCTGCATTTTCTGTAGGGTCGTTTCGGCATCGATAAGATCGGCAAGCGCTTCCGCCTGGGCCAGATCAAGCTTGCCGTGTTTGAGCGCCCGAAGCGTAAATTCACCGGCGTCGGCTGGCCGGGCGCCGGCCCTTAAGAGGCTCTCATATAGCGACGCCTCAACCGCCTTGGCGCCATGAAGATGGAACTCGGCGACATCCTCGCCGGTATAACTTGCCGGCCCTTCGAACAGTATGGCCAGCCCCCGGTCGATGACCTCACGGCTCTCCGGGTCGCTCAAGGTCACCAGTTTCAGGTCTCGAATTTTAATCCGTTTACCAACTAATGCGTTGGCGATGCGATGTGACTCCGGTCCCGACAGGCGAAAGACAGCGACGCCGGCTTTACCGGCGCCCGAGGCTCTGGCGAAAATGGTGTCGGTGGATGGGCCGGTCACGGGTCACAAGGTCACTTATTCTTGCCCATCGCGGCGCCCATCAAAGACTGCAGACCTTCCATGCCCTTGCCGCCCATGGATATCCAGGCCGCGACCAGTTTTTCAGGATCGGCCAGCGTGTCCATATTGTCCTTCGCCCGCTTCGTCATTTCCGAGATGATCATGTCGTTCAACGGCTCGACATCGGGCATGCCAAAAAACGTCCGCGCTTCCTGCGGCGTGCAGTCAATATTGAGGGTGATTTTCATGCGTATCTCCTGAAAATAGGCGGCA
>JAJFHO010000253.1 GCA_021775575.1 Hyphomicrobiales bacterium | reverse complement strand
CGAAGGCAGGGATAACGGCTTTTATACTGTTTCCCTGTCCTGCCGCACCCTCGTCTACAAGGGTATGTTCCTGGCCGATCAGCTCGGACCCTATTATCCCGACCTCACCGATGCGCGTTTTGAGTCGGCGCTGGCGCTGATCCACCAGCGCTTTTCAACAAATACTTTCCCCTCCTGGAAGCTCGCCCATCCCTTCCGGATGATCGCGCATAACGGCGAGATCAATACTCTCAGGGGCAACGTCAACTGGATGGCGGCGCGCCAGGCGTCGGTTTCCTCGCCGCTGTTTGGCGACAATATCGAAAAGCTCTGGCCGATTTCCTATGAGGGGCAATCGGACACCGCCTGCTTCGACAACGCCCTCGAATTCCTCATGAGGGGCGGCTATTCTCTGGCCCATGCGGCGATGATGCTGATCCCCGAGGCATGGGCCGGCAACCCGTTGATGGACGACAAGCGCCGCTCTTTCTACGAATATCATGCCGCGCTGATGGAGCCGTGGGACGGACCGGCCGGCGTCGCTTTCACCGACGGGCTGCAGATCGGCGCCACCCTCGACCGCAACGGCCTCAGGCCCGCGCGCTACATGGTGACCACGGATGATCTGGTGGTGATGGCGTCGGAGGCCGGTGTGCTGCCGGTACCGGAAGAGAACATCACTCACAAATGGCGGCTCCAGCCAGGAAAGATGCTGCTCATCGATCTCGAAAAGGGCCGGATCGTTGCCGATGAGGAAATCAAGGCGGAGCTCGCCGATGCCCATCCCTATCAGAAATGGCTGGACCGCGGCCAAATCCGCGTCGGCGAATTGCCCGCCGGCGACGTCGAAGCGCCGCGCACAAATGTAAGCCTGCTCGATCGCCAACAGACTTTCGGCTACACCCAGGAAAGCCTTAAATTCCTGATGGCGCCGATGGCCCACGCCGGTCAGGAAGCGATCGGCTCGATGGGAACCGATACGCCGATTTCGGCACTGTCCTCAAAACCAAAACTGCTGCACACCTATTTCAAGCAGAACTTCGCGCAAGTCACCAATCCGCCGATCGACCCGATCCGTGAGGAGCTGGTGATGTCGCTCGTCACCTTCATCGGTCCGCGGCCGAACATCCTGGATCTGAAGGGCACGTCGAAGCTGAAGCGGCTCGAGGCGCATCAACCGATCCTCGACAATGCGCGGCTCGAAAAAATCCGCCGTATCGGCGAAATCGCCGACAATGAATTCAGGACAAAGACGCTCGACATTACCTATGCCGCCGATACCGGAGCGGCCGGGATGGCGACGGCCCTCGATGCGCTGTGCGCAGCCGCCGAGAAGGCTGTCAACGACGATTATACGATCATCATTCTGTCCGACCGGCAGGTCGGGCCTGACCGCATCCCGATCCCGTCCCTGCTGGCGACTTCAGCGGTTCATCACCACCTGATCCGCAAGGGGCAACGCACCTCCGTCGGGCTGGTCGTCGAAACCGGCGAAGCACATGAAGTGCATCAGTTCTGTACGCTTGCCGGCTATGGCGCCGAGGCGATCAACCCCTATCTGGCCTTCGATACGCTCGCGACCATGCTGGACGATACCGAAGAAGAGCTGACCCTCAAGGATGCGAGGACGCGCTACATCAAGGCCATCAACAAGGGTATCCTGAAAGTGATGTCCAAGATGGGCATCTCCACCTATCAGTCCTATTGCGGTGCCCAGATATTCGACGCTGTCGGCCTGCGCTCCGATTTCATCGACAAATATTTCGCCGGCACCCACAGCCAGATCGAGGGCGTCGGACTGGAGGAAATCGCGCGCGAAACGATGGAACGCCACCGCCTCGCCTTTTCCGATGCGCCGGTCTACGCGACCGCGCTCGATGTCGGCGGTGAATATGCTTACCGGGTACGCGGGGAGGCGCATGTCTGGACGGCGGAGGCCGTCGCCGATTTGCAGCATGCCGTGCGCGGCGATCTGCCCGAGAAATACCGCGAATATGCCGACCGGGTGAACAGGCAGGACGCGCAGCTGATGACGATGCGCGGTATGTTCCGCTTGCGCGGCGCGGAGGAAATGGGCCGCAAACCCGTCGCACTCGACGATGTCGAGCCGGCATCGGAAATCGTGAAGCGTTTCGCGACGGGAGCGATGTCCTTCGGTTCTATTTCACGCGAAGCGCATACGACGCTCGCCATTGCGATGAACCGGATGGGCGGCAAGTCGAACACTGGCGAGGGCGGCGAGGAATCCGACCGGTTCACGCCCATGCCGAACGGCGACTCCATGCGTTCCGCGATCAAGCAGGTCGCCTCGGGCCGCTTTGGCGTGACGACCGAGTATCTGGTCAATTCCGATATGGCGCAGATCAAGATGGCACAAGGCGCCAAGCCCGGTGAAGGCGGTCAGTTGCCCGGGCACAAAGTAGATTCGGTAATCGCGAAAGTACGCCATTCGACCCCGGGTGTCGGCCTGATTTCGCCGCCGCCCCATCACGACATCTATTCGATCGAGGATCTTGCGCAACTCATCTACGATCTGAAAAACGTCAATCCGGACGGCGACGTATCAGTGAAACTGGTCGCCGAAGTCGGCGTCGGCACGGTGGCCGCGGGCGTGTCGAAAGCGCGTGCCGACCATGTCACCATATCCGGCTATGAAGGAGGCACCGGCGCGTCTCCCCTTACCTCGATCAAGCATGCCGGCAGCCCTTGGGAGATCGGCCTCGCCGAGACCCATCAGACGCTGGTGCTCAACAAATTGCGCGGCCGCATCGCGGTGCAGGTCGATGGCGGCCTCCGAACCGGGCGCGACGCCGTCGTCGGCGCGCTGCTGGGGGCTGACGAATTCGGCTTTTCGACCGCTCCGCTGATTGCGGCGGGCTGCCTTATGATGCGCAAATGCCATCTCAACACCTGCCCCGTGGGCATTGCCACGCAAGACCCGGTCCTGCGCAAGCGCTTCCGGGGCACGCCGGAGCATGTCATCAATTATTTCTTCTTCGTGGCCGAGGAAGTCCGTGCGCTGATGGCGGAGCTGGGCTTCACCAAATTCTCCGACATGATCGGGCAGACCGAACATCTCGACAAGGAAATGGCGATCGAACATTGGAAGGCGAAGGGCCTCGACTTCACCAGGCTTTTCCATAAGCCGGAGATGGGCGACGACGTCGCGATCTGGAACTGCGAGCGCCAGACGCACCATATTTTCGATATCATGGACCGCAAACTCATCAAGACCGCCAAACCGGCGCTCGATAAACGCGAAGCGGTCACAATCGACCTGCCGATCCGCAATACCGACCGCTCCACCGGTGCCATGCTGTCGGGCATGGTGGCGAGACGCTACGGTTACGAAGGGCTGCCCGACGACACGATTTTCGTTAATCTCAAAGGCACCGCCGGGCAGAGCTTCGGCGCCTGGCTCGCGGCCGGCGTGACGCTCAATCTCGTGGGCGAAGCCAACGACTATGTCGGCAAGGGCCTTTCCGGCGGGCGGATCATCGTTCGGCCGCCCGAGGAAAGCCGGATAGTTCCCGAGGAGAGCATCATCGTCGGCAATACGGTCTTGTATGGCGCGACCTCCGGCGAATGCTATTTCCGCGGCGTTGCCGGCGAGCGTTTTGCGGTGCGCAATTCCGGCGCCATCGCCGTCGTCGAGGGTACCGGCGATCACGGCTGCGAATATATGACCGGCGGCGTCGTCGTCGTGATCGGGCCGACCGGGCGCAACTTTGCCGCCGGCATGTCGGGCGGCATCGCTTATGTGCTGGACGAGGCAGGCGACTTTCCCAAGCGCTGCAATATGGCGATGGTGGATCTGGAGCCAGTCGCGGCCGAGCATGAGGTGATGCGGCGGGCGCACCAGAGCGGCGATCTGCAAAGTCATGGTCTCGTCGATATCATGTCCGACATGACGCGCTACGACAGCGAGCGGATGCACCAGCTTATCGAGAAGCACCTCCACTATACCGGATCGGCCCGCGCCCGCGCGATCATCGACAATTGGGACGTCTATCTGCCGAAATTCGTCAAGGTGATGCCGGTCGAATATCGCCGCGCGCTGGAGGAAATGACCAAGCATCAGGAAGCTGACACGACCGGTTTCGACAAGCTCGAAATCGGATTGCGCGGAGGCGCTTGAGGCTATGGGCAAGGCAACGGGATTTCTGGAGATCGACCGGCAAGACCGCAAGGATCTCCCCGCCGCCGACCGCGTGCGGCACTATAACGAATTCATCATTCCGCTGGACGAGTCGTCGGTGAAGCGTCAGGCCGCGCGCTGTATGGATTGCGGCGTTCCCTACTGCCATACCGGCTGCCCGGTGAATAATCAGATCCCCGACTGGAACGATCTCGTCTATCGCGCAGACTGGGAGGAAGCCGCGCGCAACCTTCACTCGACCAACAATTTCCCCGAAGTAACGGGCCGCATCTGCCCGGCGCCGTGCGAAGCCTCCTGCACACTCAATCTCGAGGACGTTCCCGTTACCATCAAGACGATTGAATGCGCGATTGCCGACAAGGCCCTTAAGGAGGGCTGGATATTGCCACAGCCGCCGGCGTCGAAAACGGGCAAGTGCGTCGCCGTCGTCGGATCCGGGCCAGCCGGCCTGGCCGCGGCCCAACAGCTTGCCCGCGCCGGACATGACGTTCATGTCTTTGAGAAAAACGCGACGCCCGGCGGCTTGCTTGTCTATGGCATTCCCGACTTCAAGATGGAAAAGGACGTCATCGCCAACCGCGTGGCGCAGATGGAAGCGGAAGGCGTCACCTTCCACTGCAATGTCCATGTCGGCGTCGACAAGAAAGCAGCCGAGCTGGAACGGGACCATGACGCGGTTTTGCTCACCGGAGGCTCCGAACATCCCCGCGACCTCCCCGTCGAGGGCCGAGATCTGGACGGCGTCCATTTCGCCATGGAGTTTCTGCCGCAGCAGAACCGCCGCAATTCGGGAGAACCTCTCGGCGAAATTTCGCCGATTCTGGCCGACGGCAGGCATGTGATCGTGATCGGCGGCGGTGATACCGGATCGGACTGTATCGGCACTTCTTTTCGCCAGGGCGCTCTTTCGGTGACGCAGCTGGAAATTCTGCCCAAGCCACCGGAAAAAGAAGACAAGGAGATGGTCTGGCCGCACTGGCCGCTGAAATTGAGGACCTCGTCGAGCCAAGCCGAGGGCGCGGACCGCGACTGGAGCGTCATGACGACGAAAATCACCGGCAAGAACGGCCGGGCGAGCAGGCTTCACTGCGTGCGGATCGACGGCGATATGAAGCCGGTCAAAGGGTCCGAGTTCGACTTGAGGGCGGATCTGGTCCTGCTGGCGATGGGGTTCGTGCACCCTGTCCGTGAAGGAATGCTTGACGAACTCGGCCTGGAGTTCGATCCGCGCGGCAATGTGAAGGCTACGGTTGAGAATTACCGGACCTCGCGGGATGGGGTTTTCGCGGCCGGCGATATGCGCCGCGGCCAGTCGCTCGTCGTCTGGGCTATCCGCGAGGGCCGTCAGGCGGCCCAAGCCATCGACGCATTTCTGATGGGAACGTCGCAACTGCCCCGCTGACAAAATTGACCGGCATCAATCCCGAACCGCAATCAGGTGCTATTCTTTCTTATCGAAAGCGAAAGGGCAGCTTATGGATATTCCCCTGCAGGTCAGTTTCAAGAATATGGACCACTCCGACGCCATCGAGGCGCGCGTGCGCGAGAAAGCGGCAAAGCTGGAGCAATATTTCTCGCATCTCATCAGTTGCCGCGTCGTCATCGAGGCACCGCACCGGCATCACCATAAGGGCAAGATCTATCACGTAAAGATTGAGATGGGCGTTCCCAAACAGGCTGAACTTGTCGTCAGCAACGAGCGCGAACTCAACCGCGCGCATGAGGATGTCTATGTGGCGGTACGCGATGCTTTCAGCAAGGCGACCCGGCAGCTGCAGGACTATGCCGGCAGGATGGAGGGAAAGGGGAAACGCCGCGAAGAGCGCGCGTCGGACGCCTGAGCCCGCGTGGCGCCTATCGGTTCGATGCCGGTTCGACCGCCGCGCGCATCACGGGACCCTCGGGCGCGGTCTGTTCGCTGTCCGGCGTGACTTCGGCCGGTGCGCTCTTTTCAGGCGTGTCGCTCTGTGGATGCGCCTTCGCCGGCACCACCGGCCAGGGATCAGCGGGGACCGGCGATTTTCCGAAGGCCAGATCCTGCCAGCTCGACTGCCGCGCCTTGGTGACCGCGCCGCGAATTTCCTCGACCAGCGCTGTCATCCGTGTCTCCTCCATGATCTGGTGCCATCGCTCCGACGCGGAAATGATCTGCATGGTGAGATTGTTGTAACCGAGCCCGCCGGCATACTGGACCATCGCGCCGGAATTGAAGACCGACAGGATAATCGCGGCGAGTGATAGTGCCGCCAGGACCCGCCGCCGGTTCCCGCCAGTGTCCGCATTGCGCTTGGCGGGAAGAAACGCAAATCCCTCCTCCGACTTTTTCACGGCAGTCTTCTTGCGAGTCGTCTTGCGGGCGTCCGCCTGCATTTTCTTTCTGAACTCGAGCACAAAGGACATAGGTCTTCCTCAATCAGAACTGGAAGTAGATGAAGGGCGCCACGCCTTCCGGCGCGATGGATTCGATCAGGAGGATCCCGAACCCGAGCGCCGCCCCGTGGACGAGCACTCCATAGCGTCCGAGGAATTCGGCCGAGCCCGTGACCCAGCCCCTGGGAAGGAAATGCGCGATCAGCGAGCCGGCGACGAGAAACACCAGGAAGGGCTGAATATACTGTGTCGGTTCACTCCAGTTGGCGAGCCCCGAGAGATAGGCGAGTGCAACTTCAAGGCTCTCCGCACGGAAGAAAATCCAGGCGAGGCAGACCACATGGAAGGTGATCAGGACGCCGGCAAACCAGCTCAGGGCTGAAGCGGGCCGCGGCTTGGGCACCGCCGCCGCCGACAAGGTGCCGCGTGCCGCCTGCGGGGCCATCGCCAATTCCCTCGCCGGATCGCGCGCAAGGCCCGCGACGATCCGCTCTATGGCAAGGGCCGAACCGTGAATAATTCCCCAGATGACAAAGGTCCAGGCGGCCCCATGCCAAATACCGCCGAGCAGCATTGTCAGCAACAGGTTCCTGTACGTCTTCAGCTTACCGCCACGGCTCCCGCCCAGCGGTTTGTAAAGATAGTCGCGCAACCATTCGGAGAGCGAAATATGCCAGCGCCGCCAGAATTCCTTGAGTGACGCGGCGCGGTAGGGTTGGTTGAAATTCCACTTGAACCGGTAGCCCATCAGCGCAGCGATACCGATCGCAATGTCGCTGTAGCCTGAAAAATCGCAATAGATTTGCGCGGCATATCCATAGACCGCGAGGATGAGATCAGGTCCGCCGAAAGCGGCCGGATCAAAGAACACCATGTCCACGAGTTCTGTGGCCAGATAGTTGGCGATCACCATTTTTTTGAACAGGCCGAGCAGGATGAGAACGATACCGAGCGAAATCATTTGCTGGTTCAGCCGCGGCTCGGCCTTGAGCTGGGGCAGGAAATCCGCCGCCCGGACGATCGGGCCGGCGACCAGTTGCGGGAAGAAGGAGATATAGAGAAAAATATCGAGTGGCGAGCGGACCGCCTCGATCTCCCGCCGATAGACATCCATCACATAGGAGATGCCCTGGAAGGTGAAAAAGGAAATGCCGACCGGCAGAATAATCTCCAGGAAGGGCAAGTCGCGTTCCAGTCCGGCCTGCGCCAGAAGATCAGCCAGGGAATCCAGGAAAAAGCCGTAATATTTGAAGAAGCCGAGAATAGTGAGATTCAACGCAACGGCGATGCCGACCAGCAGCTTTCGCTGCTTCTCGTCGTCGGTGGTCCCGACAAGCCTGCCAGCGACATAGTTGATCAGCGAGCTGCCCGCGAGCAGCAGGGTGAAGCGCCAATCCCAATAGCCATAAAAAAAGTAACTCGCGCCCAGCAGAAATACTTTGCGGAATTCGTGGCTGTGCCTCAGTTCCCAGGAAACGGCAAAGACGACGACGAAAAACAGGGCGAAATCGAGGGTTGGAAACAACATCTTACCTACTCACACTCTCGCCCCGGCTGCCGGCGACCGAACGGCTGGCAAGTTTGCCGCCTGCTTCATATCCGGCCATGAGCGATTCAAAGAAAGCCTGGGCTGAACGGCGCGACCCCGCACGCGTTATATGCACGTGATCGGAGGACGCGAGCTGCGGCTTCGACCGCACCCATTTATGGACGCCGCATTCTCCTCCCATCGCATCCGACCAATCCCAGAAATGCGCGGTTTTTTCGGTGGCGATACGCCGCAACGTATCGCGCACGCCGGCCAGTTTCGGAGGCGCGTGCCAGCCGGCGAGTTTGGCGCTGCCCGCCCGCAACAGCCGCCGGTAGTCACGCCGCGCGGCAGCGTCGAGCACGCGGCACACCGATTTCCTGCCGCGCGCGAAACGCGGCAGCCGCGCCCCGTCGGCGGGTCCGATGATCGCAAGCGACGCATCGGGAGCGGCATCCAGCAACCGGCCGGTCAAATCCGTGACACGGCGTTGGTAGGCTTCAAGATCGAGACCGTCGTTAAAGCCTTCATTGGTCCCGAAACCCAGCACGATCAGATCCGGATTGAGACTGGCCACATCGTCCCTGACAAACTGCTCGTTCCACAGGTTCGGCGTATCGGCGGTAGCGCCGGGAATGCCGAGATTGACGTAGCGGACGCCGGGACGGTTCTGCCCGACCGACCAGGAAAGAACCGTGACCGCCCCGCCTCCCGTGGCGCGGATCGTGAGCTTCGTCCCCTTGTGATCGATACGCACGCGCTGCACGGCTGACTTGGGCGCCCTTGTCTTCACGACTTTGCCATTGCCATCCACCGCGACGACCGCGGAACCCTGCTTCGGACCGGCGAGAAAGGCGACCTCCGCCCATTCGAACGGCCCGTTCTCGCTCGTCAGCGAAAGCCGCGCATCCTTTTGATGTGTCGTCAGCCGAACGCCGGTTACGCCATAAAGTCCACCGGCGCGCTTGAAGCTGTTTGCGGCTTTCCAGGCGCCGCGTTTAGCGAAGCGCACGCCGCGGGCGCGGTAATAAGTGAAGGGGAAACCAGGCATCATAAGGCCGCGCCCGGCGTCGCCGAAGCGCTTCTGGAACATCGCCCGCATGTCGCCGGTCAGCCGGTCGGAGGCTATATGGCTGTCGCCAAGATGCAGGATCGTGACCGGCTTCTGGCGCTGCCCCGCTTCGAGAGCGCGCAAGGCGCCATGGAAGCGCGCCAATGAGAAATTGGCCGGTTTGACCGGCGGCGCGGTGACCGGCTCGGCCGCCGGCGGGCGCACCGGCTCGGCAATATCGCGCTCGATGGTCTGCGGATAGACGTCGGTGATTTCCGTCTCGGCCGGTTGCAGCCGCGCCATCTTGCGCGACCGCTGGACCTGGTCGGAAGTCTTCTGGAAGTCGACGATCGATTCACGATCCGGGGGCGCTGATTGCCATGCCTCGGGCAGGCATCCGGTCAGCAGGGTCACGCTTGCAAACGCGACAGCCAAAGCGCGCCCGGAGCAACGGGTTGCGGATTTACGGCCATGAATACGCAGGCCAGACATACGACGCCTCTTAGTCAATCAAACAATTCGGTCCGCGGCAGGCGCGGCCGTTCAAAATCTTTTCAGCTGCGCGGCCAGGAAAAATCGTCGGCCCGGCCAGTCTTCGGCTTCACTTGCTCTCCCTTGATCAGCACCCGGTAATAAGGACGCTGCGTAAGCGGCAGACGCTGCCGTGCTGAAAGGGTCGGATCGTTGATGGGCGACACCGACGCAAGCGCTGTCAATCCGCCGCCAATGTCGCTGGCGATGGTTTCGGCCTCCGGCGCATAGGTGGAAGTTGTCGCCGCAATCGCGGCTGCGGCCGATATCTCGGGCCGCAGCACAGTGACCCCGGCCACGGTCTTTTCGCTTTCGCTGAATGCCGCGGTATCCGCGGCGGCACTGGTTGCCGGCTCGGTCTTCGCTTGCCTTTTCTTGCGCTCGCTCTCAACCGCCGTCTCGCGTGCGGGCCTAACAGGCAGCAGCTCTTTGCGGGGCCGCGGATCTTTCGCGCCCTCGCCGCTCTCGCGCGGAACCGCACGGGCCTGCTCGGGTTCGTCGCCAGCCAATGGAATCTCGCGTTCGGATTTGGCGCTGCGCATATCGCGGCGGATTTCGCGCTCCACGAAGTGAGCCAATTTTCTGTAGCCCTTCATGGTGAAGTGCACACCGTCATTGGCCCGGAGCCTGCGCACCTGCCCCGACAGGTCCGGCCCGAATGCGCTGTAGCGGCCGAACTGGTCCGCGAAACCATTCCACGTATCGATGAATTTCACACCGTTGACGAAAGCCTTCTCGCGGAAAATTTCATTCATAACCTGCATGGCGGCGTTGTGATTTTCGCTGCGCATGACCGGCAAGCCAACCCAGTAGACAGCCGCATGCGTTTCTTTCAGCCGCTTGATGAAAGTATCGATGCGCTGACTGTAAATCTCGCGCCAGCCCTCGGTTTCGACCTTGTGCCACTTGCCCTTCAGGCGGATTGGCTGCATGTCGTTTGCGCCGACCATAATCACCGCGATATGGAATTTCTCAGCCTTGGTGATCTTTCGGATACGGGTATTCCAATCGAAATAGTCGATCCGGACGAAACCGGTGGAGACTTTCGATTTCTTGACGACATCGATATTGCCGTCGGGCTTGAAGGCCCGGTAGAGCCCGGCCCAAATGCCATCGCCCAGCGAATCCCCGAACACATACAGCTTGTAGCGGTCGCCTTCCGGGAAGGGCGTCACATAGCTGTGCGAATATTGGCCGAACTGGCTGAAGGATTGCGCCTGCGCGCCGGTCGCCATGACTGCGGCACAGACGATTGCGATGGTGAGAAATTCTACCCGGCGGAAAAAAAATCGGGCGTTAAGAGCCTTAAGATACGCGAGACTGAACATTCTTGTTACTCCGACGCTACTACTACCCTCCACGTCCCATCCTGGTACGCTTCTGATCGCATGGTATGGGTTTGCCAACCACAGAGTCATAATAGGTGCCGGAAAATGCTTTCCAAAGAGTGAAATTTTGTCCCGTTGTGACAAATTCGCATCGGATTGCGGCGTCTGCGAGGCAAAAGGCGCCTTCGAGAGTGGAAACACTCCCCTCATCCGCCTCTTTTCAGATGCTCAAGCAGCTTTACGCTGGGATATCCGTCGACCGTCAAGCCCCGCGCGCGCTGGTAGGCGCGCACCGCGGCGCGTGTGCCTGAACCGATGACGCCGTCCGCTTCGCCTTTCAGGAATCCGCTCGATGCCAGCAACGTCTGCAATTCGAAGCGCTGCTTGCGCGACAGCGGCCGGTACTCCGTCGGCCAGGGCTTGACGAAACCACGAAATTTCTCGTCGCGGATACGGTCGGCAAGATGACCGACGGCCAGCGCATAGGAGGTGGCGTTATTGTAGCGCAGGATCGAGCGGAAATTATTCAGAACTGCGAAGGCCGGCCCATGCGCGCCTGCCGGCAGGATGATCGATGACCGGTCGTCCGGCCGGGGAAAGGACTTGGCGCCGACGCGTTTGACGCCGAGCGCCTTCCACGCGGCAAGCGTCTTGACCGTACGCCGCGACGCCAGCGCAAAGTTGAAGCCCCTGGGCAATTCGACCTCGTAACCCCAGGTCTCGCCCGGGCGCCATTTCGAAACCTTGAGATAGTTGGCGGTCGAGGCCAGCGCGTCGGGGATCGTATCCCAGATATCACGCCTGCCGTCGCCGTCATAATCGACCGCATAGGACGCATAGGTCGTGGGAATGAACTGCGTGTGGCCCATGGCGCCGGCCCATGATCCAATCATTCGGTTCGGCGTCGTGTCGGCATTCTGGAGAATTTTCAGCGCGGCGACGAGCTGGGAGCGCCCGAATTTCTGGCGCGGCCCCCTATAGGCCAGGGTGGCCAGCGAGCGGATGACATATTTGTCGCCCATGAAGGAACCATAGGCGGTTTCCATGCCCCAGATCGCCAGGACGATATGCCGGTCGACGCCGTAACGCTGCTCCAATCGTTTTAGCACGCCGCCGTATTTGCGTAGCATTTTGCGGCCATTTTCGATCCGCTTCTGCGATACGGCGGAGGCCAGATATTCCCAGACCGGCTTGGTGAATTCGGGCTGGTAATCCGCCTTCTTCAAAACCTCCGGATCCGGCCCGACACCGGAAAAGGCACCCCGGTAGGTCTTGCGCGATATTCCGGCCTTGCGCGCGCGGGACCAGAAGTCATCGACGAAACGCCCGAAGGCGGCGTCCTGCGCGAAGACCGGGGATGGCTGCGCTGTTGCGCCAACGAGTATCGCCAGCGCATACATGCCGGAGGCAAGTGCGATTGATCGCAATGGTCTTTTCATAGGCAAGACTACCCCCGCGAATCGATACCGGCGATTCTATCAGTCGAGCAGTTTCAGTCCTAGCCGGCCACGATCAACCCGCCCGTATCCAGAGAAGAAGGAAGCGCGCACCAGCGTGTTTAATCGAATGACAGTCTCTTGATCGTCATTTCCTCAATGACCTGGTTGTAGATCGGCTTCCGCGCACCATCGAAGCAGAACTCGAAGGACACCGTGCCGCGGTCCGTGTACCAGCGTCTCAGGTAAAACAATTTTCCGTCCGGTCCGAAGCCGCTCAGCACGTACCAGTTGCTCCAGTTTTTCTCCACCTGCGGGCCGATATAGGTGCAACGGCTCCCCTGCCGCTCGAGCATCTCCTGCTCGATCCGCTGGCCTTTCCGGATATCCTTGTGCCCTGGTACCGACGTCAAGCAGAGTGTCGCCTCGGTCTCGTTGGACAGATTGAGCAGCTCGAAATACCCGTCCTTGAATCGCGTCGTATCCAGCGTGAGCAGCGCGCTCGGATAGGAGAAACTCAATCCCAGAACCTCGCTGTGATACTTGACATAGTCGAGGTCCTCATCGGCGCGTCCCCTTGCCGGGGCAGGAGCCGAATAGCTTACACCGCGCGCCGGCGGAAGCGTCTTTTCGCCATCGCCGATCAATAAAATCGCTTCGAGAACAGGCCTGACATCCTCGATGGACCTGCCGGAATAATCGATCGTATGAATGTCGCCAAAGCCCCAAGGCGGTCCCATGCCGTCAACGGAGATCGGGATCAGTTTGTTCTGCCGGCGGCCCTCATAAGCTTCGTCTATGACGAAAGCTGAGCAAACGGAATCCTCCGACCAAAGCACCAAGACGGCATCCGCCCGGTCAAGCTCGCGCTGAAGCGCTGCACGAAAATCGACGCCACCGATCAGTTTGAAATCCCACCACGCCAAGATCCCATGCTGTTCAAGAGCACCCGCTAACGCGGCGGCCATCGACTGATCTTCACGTGCATAGCTAATAAAGACTCTCTTGGCGGATTCCGACATTACTCGCACATCTTATTCGCCGATTTTGCCTTTCGCGGCCCAATCTAGGACAATGGACCCTTCATGTCATCGTGAGCGAAGCGATGCCCGCCGTCATCGTCCGGCGCAGCCACCGGGCCGCCATTCCCTAGGGAGCTTCTTGATGGAAATAAATGCGGATTTTTCCAGGCGCGCGTCGATGCATGGAGCATCGATGGAATGGGTCGCGTCGCCCATGGCGGGGGTCGAGCGGCGGATGCTGGACCGGATTGGCGATGAAGTCGCGCGCGCGACGACCATCGTCCGCTACGCCCCGAACAGCCACTTCTCATCCCATGTACATACGGGCGGCGAAGAGTTCCTTGTGCTGGAAGGCGTGTTCCAAGACGAGCATGGCGACTTTGCGGCCGGGACCTATGTCCGTAACCCGCCGACATCGAAACACACGCCGGGTTCCAAAGCGGGCTGCGTAATTTTCGTCAAGCTCTGGCAATTCGATCCCGACGATCGCACGCAAATCTACACGCAGACAGACACGCTGAGCGAAGAAGCGGCGCCCGATCGCCCCGGCGTATCGGTTGCGCCGCTGTACAAGGATGCGGGCGAGGACGTGCGGGTCGAAAGCTGGGCGCCGGACGCCGACGTCGAACTCGACACGCCGGGCGGCATGGAACTTCTCGTCCTTGAGGGGTCCTTTTCAGAAGGCGGAGAAGCCTTCACCTACCAGTCCTGGCTGCGCCTGCCGGCGGGTGGAACGCTCAAGGCCAGGGCCGGAGCCGAGGGGTGCAGGGTGTGGGTCAAGAGCGAGCATCTGAAAAAACCGCCGGCCGCGCCGACCATCGCGTGACCCGCCGCGGCTTCATCCTCCGCCATGCCGGCGGCACATGAAATTGACCTTCGACAGCGCCGACGGGCTCGAGCCCACTTGACCGCGTTCCGCCACCGGCTTGCCGCCGGCCTCTCTCAGTTCCAGATAGAAAGGCTGCATCGGCGCATCGGCACCGGTTGCATCCTTGTATTTGACATGGCCGCAGATCTGCACGCCCTCCTCTCCGGCGAATGTCAGGGCCGTCATCTTGGTAAACTCGGCCGACTCCGGATTGGCGATCATCGACTTCACGCCGTTCCTCACGATCTGGATTTGGGCCGGCGACAGGGATATGGACTGGCCATTGCTCTCATCCCGATTCACCTGTCCCGAGGTTCCGCACCCCGAGATCATAATGGCGGAGACAACAAGGGCTGCATGACGAAGCGCTTGGCCCATGGCTCACTCAGGCGCGCGCGCCGCCGCCCTCTTCAGCAACGAGCGCGGCGGATAGCAGGTGACGGGCAGTCCAAGCTTGCGCTGCCATTTGCCGATCGCCGCGCGGGTGATCGTCCCCATCAGACCGTCGATCTTGCCGACATTGAAGCCGGCATCCGTTACCGCTTGCTGCAGGCGTTTCATCTCGTCGCGGGTGAAGCTCTCAACCCGTGACCACCCCCCCTCGAAGGCGCCGCCAAGAGCGATGCGGTCGGCGACGTGACCGACATAAAGGGCATAGAGGTCGGCCTTGTTGTAGGTCCGGAACACGGCAAAATTCTTCAGCACCAGAAAGGCCGGCCCGAGCGTCCCCGCCGGGGCGACGAGATAGGCGCGCTCGGGCAGCCGGTCAGGGCGGAATTTGCGCGCGCGCGTCCGGGTAACGCCGAGGTCGACCCACTCCCCGATGCTGCGTTCGCCCGCGACGCCTTCAAGCGTGCAATCGAAGCCTTTGGGCAGGCTGACCTCATAGCCCCAGGTCTTGCCGGCCTCCCAGCCGTTTGAGCGCAGGAAATTGGCTGTGGAGGCGAGCGCGTCGGGGATCGTGCCCCAAATATCGAGCTTGCCGTCACCGTTGAAATCGACCGCATATTTGCGGAAATCGCTGGGCAGAAACTGCGTGTGCCCCATCGCTCCGGCCCATGAGCTTTTCATGCCGGCGCGCGTGATATGGCCTTCGTCCAGTATTTGCAGCGCAAGCAGAAGTTCCTCGCGGAATTTTTCCGCGCGCCGCCCCATAAAGGCCTGCGTGGCCAGCGCCGCGATCGCATAATAGGGCAGCTTGGCGCGACCATAGGCCGTTTCGCGGCCCCAGATCGCGAGCACGACATGCGGCTCGACGCCATATTTCTTCTCAATCGCCTCCAGGGTTTTGCCCCAGGCCGAGCGTTTCTGTCGGCCGAGCTTGGTTACATAGGCCAAACCGTTGGGCGGGAAATATTTCGCGGGCCTGTCAAATTCGGGCTGCTGTTTCTGGCGGCTCTTCTTCTCAACCGCGGGCCGGGCCGGCTGCCCGGGCCCGAGGTCCGGCGGGGCAAGATCACGCAGCGACCAATTGACTTTCACGCCTTTCATCGCGACATCGAATGTCGATGCGCGGATGCCCTTTGCCTGCGCCTCGGCCCGTAATTGCCGAACCCACCCGGCAAAACGTTTGCCGACGGCTTTTCGATAGGCCGCGACCTCCTGCTTTGTCGCGGCAACTACCGGTGCCGGTGGAAGGCCGGCGGCCAGCGCATAAGCCGCCATGCCAAAACAGAAAAGCCACCGAGCGATTATCTTGCGACCCCGCATCCCTGCCGCACCTCCCCGCAACATTGTCACTGCTTGTGAGCAATAACAGAGCCAGAGAAAGCGTCAATGCGCAGCCGGATCGAAGCTTGGTGAAAAGTAGGCAAGTCGATGACTGGTCTGCAATCGCCGCTGGCGTCAGGAGGCTTCCTTCAGCGCGCTCAACCTCCGCTCCCACGCCAGCGCCTGGGCGACGATCATATCCAGATCGTCATAGCGCGGCATCCAGCCCAACACCTCGCGGATACGCTCCGCGCCGGCCACCAGCGCCGCCGGATCGCCAGGCCGGCGTTCCGCAATTCGAACCGGAAAATCGGCGCCGGAGGCCTTCTTGACCGCCTCGATCACCTCCAGCACCGAAGCACCACGGCCATAGCCGCAGTTCAGCACCTGGCTGCCCCCGCCACGACGCAACAGCGCAAGCGCCGCCATATGCGCGCGGACCAGGTCGGTAACATGGATATAGTCGCGGATGCAGGTGCCGTCGGGCGTCGGATAGTCCGTCCCGAACACCTCCAGATGCGGCCTCTGGCCGAGCGCCGCCTGCGAGGCCACCTTGATGAGATGAGTGGCGCGCGGCGTCGACTGGCCGGAACGGCCCTTGGGGTCGGCGCCGGCGACATTGAAATAGCGCAGCGCGACAAAATCGAGATCATGCGCCTTACCGGCGTCACCCAGCATGATCTCCGTCATCAGTTTCGAGGTGCCGTAGGGCGAGATCGGCCGCAGCGAAGCGTCTTCGAAAACCGGGTTTTCTTCCGGCATGCCGTAAACGGCGGCGGTCGAGGAAAAGATAAAATGTTTCACGCTGCAATTCACCGCGCATTCGATGAGGGCGCGCGATTTGACGGTGTTGTTGAGATAGTAACCGAGCGGATCGGCGATCGAATCGGGAACGACGATCGACCCGGCGAAATGAATGATGGCGTCGACGCCATGTTCTGCAATCAAGCCGCCGACAAGTTCCTGATCGGCAACGTCGCCGACGATCAGTTTCGCGGCATCGGCAACCGCCCAGCGGAAGCCGGTAGACAAATTGTCGACGACAACAACCTCCTCGCCGCTGTCCAGCAATTCGAGGACCATGTGACTGCCGATATATCCGGCGCCGCCGGTAACCAGAACGGTCATAGCACTAACGCCCTTTCCCCCCGGAGATAAGCTTTTCGCAATGACGCTGTGATACAGGAAAGTCGTTTAACGACCGCTAAGCCCGCAGCTGGCGGCCTGTACCATCCTTGGTTACAAGGTGATTCTCGAATTTCTTGGTTACCGGAAACTGAATTTATGACCCAACCGATACGAAAAGCCGTCTTCCCCGTCGCCGGCCTTGGCACCCGGTTCCTGCCGGCGACCAAGGCGATGCCGAAGGAAATGCTGACCGTGGTCGACAGACCGCTGATTCAGCATGTCGTCGATGAGGCGCGGGCGGCTGGAATCGAACATTTCATTTTCGTAACCGGGCGGAACAAGAGCATTATCGAGGATCATTTCGACCGGCAGTTCGAGCTTGAATCGGTGCTGCGGGAGCGCGGCAAACAGGCCGAGCTCGATTTGCTCGAAACCGATATGCCGGACGCGGGCCAGACCAGCTTTACCCGCCAGCAGTCGCCGCTTGGCCTCGGCCACGCGGTCTGGTGCGCCCGCGATCTGGTCGGCGGCGAACCCTTTGCCCTGCTGCTCCCCGATGTTCTGGTTCAGGCCGCAGGCAAAGGCTGCCTGGCGCAACTGAACGAGATCTATGAAGCGCGTGGCGGCAACGTGCTGGCCCTGGAAGAAGTGCCGGAAAGCGATACGCAGAATTATGGCGTCGTCAGCATTGGCGAAGATGATGGAAACGCAATTCCAATCACGGGAATGGTCGAGAAACCGGCGCCGGGGACGGCACCATCCAACCTGATCATCATGGGCCGCTACATCCTGCAGCCCGAAATATTCGGCATCCTGGAAAACCAGGAGCGCGGCGCTGGCGGCGAGATTCAGCTCACCGATGCGATGATCACCCTGCTTGCCACGCAGCCCTTTCACGGTGTCCGATATGAAGGGCGCAGTTTCGATTGCGGTTCGAAGGTTGGTTTCCTTGCCGCCAATCTGGCCTTCGCTCTGGCGCGCGAGGAAATCGCGCCGGCCCTGCGCGAAGAGATCAAAAGGCTGATCTGAACGGACCGCCGGCGACGTCACCGCCGCAGCCGGAAGCCGAGCCGCACTTCGTTCTCGACATAATCGTTGCCCGGTATGCTGCTTGTGGATTTGTTGAATTCATAAGAGCCGGTCAGTGCGGCCGACGGCGTCAACAAATATTCGCCGGTAATGCCGGCCGTATAGTCCCGATCCTGCTGGCCCGAACCCGAGAAGTCTTCCATTTCATAGCCGAACGCGATACCGGCGATTATATTTTCGCGGAAAGCGTGTTCGACGGAGATTTCGGCCCGCCGCACCAGCGCTCCGGCAGAATTGGCCAGCGTGGTCTCCTCAATTTCGGATGTGGCGTCGAACCGCAATGTGGTCAACGGCGTCGCCCGCCATTCCAGGCCGGCAGTGAATATCAGCCCCGACACATCTTCAAGGCGCGTTTCCTCGGGCGTCTGCCGGGCGAACCCGGCGGCAATTTCACCGGTGAGCTTGCCGGTGAATTCCAGCGTCAGGCCGGTCAGGGCCCGGTAGCCCTGCGATCCGCTGCGAATACCGTTATCGTCGATCGGCGTGTCGAAGTCGCGCTCATTCCTGCTGCCTTCGATGAACCCGGCGACTCCAGGCCGGAATTCGTAAGACAGACGTCCCGTCACTTCCCGCTCGGTCAGATCGCGGTCGTCATTATTCGCGGTTCCCCCGCCAATCAGCGCCACGTCGTCATAGTCTTCATCGCTGAGCCGCCCGCGCAGGCTGGCGGTCAGCCGGTTGAAACGATGCCGCAGTTCGGCCTCCGCGCTGCGTATGATGAATGGTGTACGTTCTGCCGCCCCGGCCGGCGTATCGTCGGAGGAGACTTCTTCCTTGTCGAACAGATAGGCCGTATCGAGCTGAATTGCCGTCCGGCGCGTTACATCGAAGCGTCCCTGCAGCGCGCCGGCGTAGGTCTCATCATCCTGCTCCTGGAAATCATCGTAATAGCTCCGCGTCGCAGCGAGCGTGGCTTCCAGCGAGTGGCGACTCCAGTCGGACCGAAGAACAAGGCTTGGCGACAAGGCGTAGGCATGGTCGGAGCGCGCGCTGGTCGATGATTGCAGCACATTGTCGGTGAATACCGTCTCGACGCTGAGTTCGGGGAACAGCAGAAAGCTGCCAACACGGATTCCCGTCGCGTCGTAGGGGCTGGTCTCGGATATGTCGCGGCCGGTGGCGGCTCTATCGTCATCGCTGTCCGACGCCAGAAGCGGGTCCGCTGTTTGAGGCACGCGGTCGTCCCGTTGGTCCTCGGTCGCAGTGCGGTCCTGACCATCGCGGTCGCGCGAGGGGGCCCTGTCGTCGGCATCGTCGAGCGAATCGGTATCGTCGCGCGCGGAGATGCCCTCGGCTGAATTATCGTCAGCCCGATCGATTTCGATGTCCAGGCTCCCGTCCAGCGCTCTGCCGCGTTCGCTGCGCCGGCGGCTTTCCCTAGCATCGTCGGCGGCGCGGTCGGCGGCAAAAGGGTCGGCCGGCGCATCAGGGTCGATTTGCCTGCGAAGGTCTTCAATTTGCCGTTGCCCGCCCGAGCCGACGGCGGATGCGCCCGGTCGCGCGCCATCGCGCTGTTCAGGCGTCTGCGCCAGCGCGCTCCCCGCTCCGGCCACCCCCAGGACCATAAGGAGCGGCACAGCGGCAGCTCGGTGAAACCGGTAATTTTCAGTGGAACGCGGCACGTGGCACCGTCTCATAAGTCACAGGGCCCGGCGCTTCTTAACGAAGCCCGGTTAGGGTACGCACTACCGATTACTGCTGAAGATTAAGGTGAGACGGGTTAATGAGCCGTTTACCATAAAGTTGCGCCAAGTCTGCCCCGACATCGCCCATCGCAGCACGAATGGCGCTGGAATGGAGCGATGCGAGCGGCTAATGTGCCGTGGTCCGATACCCTGTCCACTGAAGGAATAAGAACCGCCATGCCGGTGTCACTGAAAAGCGTGCCAAAGGGAAAAATCCCGGGCCCCGACGAGATCGCCGCCTCCGCGCGCCGCACGCTCGAACTTGAATATGAAGGCCTGGGTGCGCTCAGGCACGCTCTCGGCGGACCACTGGCTGAAGCTTTTGCCGGCGCTGTCAGCCTGATCGGCAAGGCCAGCGGCCGGACAATCGTTACCGGTATGGGCAAAAGCGGCCATGTCGGCCAAAAAGTCGCCGCGACGCTTGCTTCGACCGGCACGCCCGCCTATTTCGTACATCCGAGCGAAGCCAGTCATGGCGATCTCGGCATGATTGCCCGCGACGACGTCGTGCTGGCCTTTTCCTGGTCGGGAGAGACGATCGAACTCGCCAACCTGATCACCTATTCGCGCCGGTTTGCCGTACCCCTGATCGCCGTTTCCTCACAGGCCGGCAGCTCTCTGTCCAAGGCCGCGGAAATCTCCCTCGTCCTCCCGAAAACCAAGGAGGCCTGCCCGCATGGGCTCGCGCCCACGACCTCAACGATAATGCAACTCGCACTGGGCGACTGCCTGGCGATCGCTCTGCTGGAAAGCAAGGGCTTCACCGCAAGGGACTTCAAGACCTACCATCCGGGCGGGCAGCTTGGCGCCAAGCTGAAATTCGTCTCCGACATCATGCACACCGGAAGCGAGCTGCCATTGGTCAACACCGATATGGTCATGGGCGAAGCGCTTGTGACGATGACGGAAAAAAGCTTCGGATGCCTTGGCGTCGTCGACGCGGACGGCAAGCTCGCCGGCATTATTACGGATGGCGACCTGCGGCGAAACATGGGCGACGATCTCGTCAATCGCAGTGCCGGGACGATAATGACCGGCAGCCCCAAAACCGCGACGCCCGACACGCTCGCCAGCGCGGCCCTGGAATTGATCAATAGCTCCAATATTACCGCGCTTTTCATCGTCGAAGACGATCTCCCGGTTGGAATCGTCCATATTCACGACCTATTGCGAGCCGGCGTCGCCTGACCGGACCGGCTCGGTTTGACAATCCGAGCCACCTACCCTTGGCGCGGGCGCGAGTCGCTGCGCGGCTATACCAGGACTTGCACTCATGACGAAAAGAGCGGTTGATCTGCTTGTAGTCGGCGGCGGAATCAACGGTGCCGCAATCGCGCGCGACGCCGCGGGACGTGGCCTGTCGGTCATGCTCGCCGAAAAAGGTGATTACGCCTGTGCCACGTCATCCGCCTCGTCCAAACTTATTCACGGCGGACTTCGCTATCTTGAGTCATACGAGTTTTCGCTGGTGCGGCAGTCGCTGCGCGAGCGCGAAAGCCTCCTCAAGGCGGCGCCTTATCTCGTCGAACCGCTCAAATTCCTGATGCCGCTGACCTCGGACCAGAAACGCCCGGCCTGGCTCGTTCATCTTGGCCTGAAACTCTACGACTTTCTGTCCGGCAGCAAATCTCTCGCCGCCAGCGGCCGTCTTTCACGCGCCGAAATCGGCGCCCTGCCGCGGCTGCGCCCGGAAAAGCTCAATGCGGTACTGCATTATCACGATTGCCGTACCGACGACGCCCGGCTGGTGTTGGCGCTTCTGATCGATGCCCGCGAACGCGGCGCCGATATCGCCAACCGCCGCGCGGTGAAAGACATCCGGGCGAAGGAAGACGGCTATTCCGTCACCCTGTCTCAGGGCGGCAACCGCTTTGAGGTCGACGCCCGTTTCGTCGTGAATGCCGCCGGTCCCTGGGCCAATGAGATTGCCGGACTATGCGATGCGCCGCCGGCGGCGCAGGATCTTCGGCTCATTCGCGGCAGCCATCTTGTCCTGCCGATGCCGGAACCGCCAGAACTCAACGCCTACACGCTGCAGAATGACGACGGACGCGTGGTGTTCACGCTGCCCTGGCTGCGGAACCGGTTCCTCGTAATCGGCACGACGGATGTACCGCATGACGGCGATCCCTCCGACGCAAAATGCACCGCTGCGGAAGCGGACTATCTGCTGCGCGTCTACAACCGCTACTTCGCACATCCCGGAGGGGCTGCCGAACCGGAAGATATCGTCTGGACCTGGTCGGGCGTGCGCCCGCTCATCGACGATGGCAGCAGAGACCCCAGCAAGGTCACACGCGGTTCCGATTTGAATTACCGCGCGCAGGGCAATGGCGGGTTCGTGACTGTTTATGGCGGGAAATTGACGACGCACCGCCATCTGGCCGAGACGGTGATGCGGCGCCTTGCCCGGATGGGCGCGCGCATGGGCGGACGCTGGACGCGCAGCGCGATCCTGCCCGGCGGGCATTTTTCGCATGAGGAGCTGGCAAGCCACGCCGAACATGGGCCGGAAGCGCTTGGCTCGCACATTCGCCATCGCTGGGCCCGCACCTATGGCGACCGTATGATGGCTTTGTTCGACCAGATCGCCCACCGGCCTGGATTGGCGCATGAAATTGTCCCGGGCGTGCCCGAGGCGGAGTTGGTCTTCTCGCGGGAAACCGAAGACGCCGCAACAGCGGAGGATTTTCTGCTCAGGCGGACAAAGCTCTTCATGACGCTTTCCCAATCCGATCGGAAAGCTGTCTCACGGTGGTTTCACTCTTAGTTGCGTCGCACAAATGACGTTATGGTTAAGACGGTCTTTCCCAAACCGTCCAAAACCGGCCCAAAGCCCCAAAAAGCCTGCAGGAGAGCCGTTTCCAGCGGCACTCGCTTAGCGTTTGGTTAGGGGAGCAGCCTTAAAATTCCAACAGCTGATGAGACCTGCGGCATTTGCCAGGCCGTTCAGTATGAGTTTCGGGAGTCAAAATGGATATTGCCACAATCGCCGGTATTTTGGCTGGCTCGACCGTCGTTGCCGTCGCGATTCTGATAGGCGGCGATGTCGGGACCTTTGTCAATGTACCTTCCATACTGATCGTCGTAGGGGGCGGTTTCGCCGCCACGGTTATCCGTTTTCCGCTTGCTAACGTTTACCATGCCCTTGTTCTCGGCGGAAAGGTGGCCTTTACCCACAAAAACACGAACCCCAAGGACATGATCGAGCAGATCGCGCAGCTCGCCGAGGTTGTTCGCAAGGATGGACCGCTGGGTCTTGAGAATGTCGAGATCGAAGATGAATTCCTCTCCAAAGGCGCCCGGTTCGTCGCCGACGGATATGAGAGGGACGTAATCGTTGAAATGCTGGAACGAGAGCGGGATCTCAATCTTGAGCGGCTTGACGAGGGACAGCGTATCTACAAGGCGATCGGCGACGCGGCGCCGGCTTTTGGAATGATCGGCACTCTGGTCGGCCTCGTGCAAATGCTCAGTGCCATGGACGATCCTTCATCCATCGGCCCGGCCATGGCCGTCGCCCTGCTGACAACGCTCTATGGCGCGGTAATCTCCAACCTCATCGCCCTTCCCATCGCAGACAAGCTGTCGACCAAAGGCAAGATTGTCGAGGTCAACCAGACACTCTCGATCGACGGCATTATTCAGCTCAGCCAGGGCAAGAACCCAAATCTGATCCGCGAGATGCTGGTCTCCTACCTGCCGGAAAAACAGCGGGCGCAGATGCTGGCTGCCGAAGTCGCCGTCGCGAGCTGACCGAAGACAACCCCTGCAGGCCTGACGAGGTTCCGTAGAGAACAATGGCAAAGAGACCAAAAAAACCACCTGCCGGCTTGCCGGAATGGCTGATCACCTTCGCCGATCTGATGTCGATCCTTGTCTGCTTTTTTGTCTTGCTCATCTCTTTCTCGATCCAGGATAAGGAGAAGCTGCAGGTCGTCGCCGGATCGATGCGCGAGGCTTTCGGCATCAAATATGTTGCCCGTAAGGCCGGCATGATCGAGAAGGAAGGATCGCCGGTGCGCGACTATATCCGGGCCGTGTCGCCGATCCCGCGCGAAACCGATTCCGATTTCTCCGAACAGCGCCATGACGAGCATCGCAAACAGGGGCCGGAAGCGAATACCCACGACATCGAGAAAACCGATATCGAACGGCCCCGGCAGTTTGCCGTCGCGGCGGCTTCTCTCCGCCAAGCCTGGCGCGAAATGCCTGAAATCTCCGAATTGTCAGATAATATCCTTGTCGAGGAAACGCCGGAAGGCTTGCATATTCAGCTCGTAGACCAAGAGGGCCGGTCGATGTTTCCGCCCGGCGCGACGGCACCCTATGAGCGCACCCGCCGCATCCTGGCCAAGATGGCGCCGGTCCTCAAGGGCCTGCCGAACCGGATACAGGTTACCGGGCACACCGACTCGTCGCGTCTGTATGAACGTCCGGGCTACACGCTGTGGGATCTGTCCGCCGACCGGGCGAAAGCAGCACGGCGCATTCTTGCCAGAAATGGCATCCCGCACGACCGCTTCCATTCGATTATGGGCCGGGCGGACACCCAGCCGCTATTCCCCGACGACCCCTTCCTTGCCTCGAACCGGCGCATTACTATTCTCATCATGGCGGAAGCGCCGCCCTACCCGGTCGACCACAAGCCATAGGCCGAGCAATTGCGTAAGGGTCAGACCTGTTCAGGCTTGACCTGGAGCACGGTGCCGTCGGCGCCGGTGACGGTTACCGATTTTCCTTCGGCTGCATCGGGTCCTTCGACCCGCCACAGAGAGTCGCCGATCTTGATTTTGCCGCGGCCGTTCTCAATAGCCTCGGCGAGGACATAGGTCTTGCCGATTTGCTGTTGAGCGCGGCGGTTGAGTAATGGCCGGTCGGAAACCGTATCGCTGGTGCGCAAAAATTTATGCACTGCGAACACGGCCAGCAGGGACAGAATTGCGAACAGGACCAGCTGCCACTGCCAGCCCATTTCGATGGTCAATGAAATCATCCCGACAATGGCCGCCGCGATCCCCAACCAGATCAGAAAAATACCCGGCGCCAGCAATTCGAGCGCCAGAAACAGCCCTGCAAGAATGAGCCAGTTCCATTCCTTAAGTTCTGCCATGAATTCGAACATGCCGGTTGTTACCTCTCCAATTCCAATCAGCTGCTGGGGACCGAGCCGCGCGGACGGGTTGCGGGAGCTTGCGGATTGTCTCCGCCGCCGCCAAATGCTTCGCGCGTAATGTCGGCGATACCGCCGATTGCGCCGATCACCGAAGCCGCCTCGACGGGGAGCATCAGTACTTTCTGGTTTGGCGCCTTGGCCAGCTCCTTCAGCGCATCGATATAATTGTTGGCGACAAAATAATTGATCGCCTGCAAATTGCCCGAAGCGATCGCATCCGAGACCATTTGCGTCGCGCGGGCCTCGGCCTCGGCCTCACGCTCGCGCGCTTCGGCATCTCTGAATGCAGCCTCGCGGCGGCCTTCAGCGGAAAGAATCTGCCCCTGCTTCTCGCCTTCCGCTTTCAGGATTTCCGACTGCCGCATCCCTTCCGCGATCAGGATTTCCGAGCGCTTCTCACGCTCCGCCTTCATCTGCCGGCCCATGGCATCCACCAGATCGCGCGGCGGATTGATATCCTTGATCTCCACACGCGTAACCTTCACCCCCCAGGTTTGCGTCGCGTCATCGACAACCTTGAGTAGCCGATGGTTGATTTCATCGCGTTGTGACAGCAACTCGTCCAAATCCATCGACCCCATGACCGTACGGATATTGGTCATGGTCAGATTGAGGGTCGCGTTCTCCAGATTGTTGACCTCGTAACTCGCCTGGGCGGCGTCCAGAATCTGATAGAAGGCCACGCCATCCACCTGCACCATGGCATTGTCCTTGGTGATAATCTCCTGGCTCGGGACGGCGAGCACCAGTTCCATCATGTTTATCTTGTGCCCGATCCGGTCGATGAACGGGATGATGATCGCGAGACCCGGCGTCAGGGTGCGCATGTAGCGACCGAAACGCTCGACCGTGTAGTTGTAGCCTTGGGGAACGATCTTGATGCCGGCAATGATCGTCAAGATGACCAGCAGGACGACAACGATAACGAAAATCTCGAATCCGAACATGGGATGACCCTCACCGCGATTGAAACCTGTCTGGACTATATCTAGGGTTTATGAGCTTGTCTGTTAAGACGTTACGCCCGTCCCGGCCCTTGCGGGAGGCCCGCTCAGTTCATACATGCAAACAAGGCCGGAGCGGCGAGCCTGAGTCCCTTTATTGACGGACCGGCGGCCCGCTGCTAATCCGGCCGGTATATTAATGTCGGCGTCGCTGGATGCCGGCAGCGATTTTTTTTCGGTGCGAGCGCGCGTTATATTGTGGCGCGCTCGGGATGCATCGAAGCCAATACTGACGGATGAGGCCTTGTCAGGCCCTCCCCGCATTCTCTCAACACGCAACAGACGTTGACAGCAATGGACCGCGCGGCATGTCTGCCGCCCGGTCGGAAAGGGGAGAAGTATGAAACTCGATCGACGTAAATTCCTCGGTGTAGCGGCCGCCTCTCCGTTGGCCGCAAAGGAGATCGCGACGAAGGCGATGGAAGAAGCACAGATGCAGGCCGCCGGGATAAGCCTGCACGGAGATTCCCTCTATACCGGCATCGTCGCGCCGGATCTGACGCCCAATATGCGAAGCCTGTGGCAGGCCCATAAAGATATGGGCATTCCCGCCTGGAAAAAGGACGATTTGCGCGACGATGCCCGCCGCTCGCGCACGCTCGATCCCGACATCGCCGCGATGAAGAGCCTGTCGCTCAATGCCAAGATGTATAAGCAATGGGATCGCAATTACGAGCGGCTGGTGAAACAGGCGATGCGCCAGACCGAGCTTTCCGAAATGAAGCACCGCTTCTTCAAGGACAATCCGGACGTCGAGGAATATTGAAGGCCGAGAGGCGTGGGCTCAGCCGGCATCCGGTGTGAGCCCCGCCGCCTCGATGCCGGCGATGGCGCAAGCCTCGTCATTCTCCGAGCTGTCGCCGGTAATGCCGACCGCGCCGATAATTTGTCCCTGGGCGCCCCGCACGAGAACGCCGCCCGGCACCGGCACCAGGGCGCCATCGGCCAGCGCGTTTATCGCGTTGAGAAAATAGGGCTGTTTTTGCACCCGCTCGTATAGCGCGCGCGAGCCAAGGCCCATGGCGATGGCGCCATAGGCTTTGCCATGCGCGATCTTAAAGCGCATGGCGCTGGCCCCGTCCTGGCGTTCGAAGGCGGTGGTGTGCCCGCCCGCATCCAGCACAACCACACCAAGCGGCTTGAGTCCCTTGTCGGCAGCCTTGGCGAAAGCTTTGGCGATGATCATACGCGCTTGCTGCAGAGAAATTCCCGCCATCTTTATGTTCCTCATTGCTTGTTTCGCGGCACGCGTCGCGTGCCATGTCAATTCCGGCCATGCGCCTGGCGCTCGATAATATAGACGCCGCTGGCGACGAGAACCAACGCGCCCAATATCGTCCAGTTGTCCGGGAACTGGCCCCAGATCAGAAAACCCAGGATCGTCGCCCAGAGCAGGCCCGTGTAGCGGAATGGCGCGACCAGAGACGCATCACCCAGACGCAACGACTCGATAATCAGGAAATGGGCGCAACCGCCCAGAATGCCATTCAGGACCAGCCACGCGGCGGCGGCCGGCGGCACCGGATTCCATCCCCAAACCGCGGTGAGCGAGGTCGAGGCCACGACGGCGAGCGTCGACCAGAAGAGAATGCCGATAGAGCTGTCGGTTCGCGACAGGCGCCGGGTGACAACATCTCGGACTCCGGCCGACAGGGCCGCCAGCACCGGGAATATCAGTATCGGCGCGAAGTCCGACCCGCCCGGACGAACAATAATCAGAACGCCGAGAAATCCGGCCACAACCGCGAGCCAGCGCCGCCGCGAGACATGCTCCCCGGCGAACAGACGCGACAGGGCGACCACGAATATCGGGCTGGCGAACGCTATCGCGGTGACCAGGGCCAGCGGAAGCAGGCTGAAACTGAGAACAATGAACCCCGTGGTTGCGACAAAGCAAAGCGCACGGATGCCCATGCCCGTTCGATTGGTCACGCTGATTGCCCGCCAGCCGGAGACCCAGTGAATATAAGGCAGGATAACCAGCATCGAACATAATTGCCGCAGCGCGATGACCTGGCCGACCGGATAAGTCTCGGTCAGATATTTCGATATCGCGTCATTCAGCGTCAGCAGCAGGGCCGCGAGTATCATCGCGACAACGCCCTTCATCTGCGGGCTGAGATCTGCGTGTGTTGCCGTCACCTGCTTGTCCCCCTGGCGCGGCGGATTAAACCCCGTTCCACCACTGGAGCGACAGCCGCGTCGCCGCATCCCGCACTACATTCATGCGGGAACAGAGTGCCTGGATCGCGGATTATGGTCTGCGCACAGAGCCATGCCCGGCAACCCGCACCTGTTTTCTCCGGACGCCACGAAAAATTCAAATTTCGGCCTGCGTCCTATCATGCTTCTGTCTGCTTCCCATCATCTTTTTCCTCTATCGTTTTACCCGTGGGCCGTTTCGGGGAGGCCCTTGTACTGAAAAAGGAATCTTTTGGACCGGCTCAAGCCCGTCCGCCGCCAGGCTTGCCTGACGCGCGGCGGATGCGGGCTCGCGGGCATCCTCACGGATGCCCCAACAACCAGGGCGCGCCCGCAGCCCCCCCGCGGCTGCGCCCATGTGTAAGTAGTGAGGTGTTTGACATGACGAAGACGACACTTGCGTTGACCGCTCTGGCATTTGCATTTGCCTTTTCGGGACCGGCTGGAGCCACGGTCTCAAAGAGCGTTGTTCCCGCGGCGGTGAGCGGTACGTCCGTCGTATTCGCCGACGAAATGGAGAAGTGCAAGGAAGGCGAGATCCGGGACGCTGAGACCAAGAAGTGCAAGAAGAAGGAAGGATAACAGCCATCATCCCGTCCTGACGGGGCGGCGCGGGCAGGCGGCGGTCGCGGACGATATGTTCCGCGCGGGCGGCCTGCCCGCAAATTTCTTTCACCCCGCTACGCCGTGCAACCATTCCCCTTGCACCCGTTTCCTTGACACCGCCATCAGAATCCGCCTGAGCGTCCGCCTCCGGCAGTATGACGTGTGCTGGAAAATAGCTCCCTCACAGAGCCGTGACATTGCTCAGCGCGAGATGGACTGTCCACTCGTTTTGTGAGCGAATGTCGCCCTGAGGTCGGTAACCAGCGGTACGGACACACTGCGATGGGCGCGAACAAGAAAAACCAGGCGCAACACGGATCGTGTACGGGCCTAGTGCTGCCGGGCGGCGGCGCGCGCGGCGCTTACCAGGTTGGTGTTCTAAAGGCTATTGCTACATTTGTGCCCCGGAAAACCAACCCGTTTCCAATCGTCACGGGAACCTCGGTCGGCGCAATTAACGCGGCCGTCGTGGCCAGCCATGCAGCCAACTACACACTGGGGGCTTCCAGACTGGCCACTATGTGGTCGCAGCTTCATGCAAACAATGTCTACCGCACCGATTTCGGAGCGGTCGCGGGCAACGGGTTGCGCTGGCTGGCGTCGCTGATCTTCGGCGGGCTGGGTGTGGCAAATCCGAAATGCTTGCTGGACAGCAAACCGCTGCAGGAATTGCTCGGTCGGACGCTTGATTTCTCGCGGATCGACGCGGCGATATCCACTGGTGCATTGAGAGCGGTCGGCATAACTGCATCGGGTTATGCGCGTGGAAAAGCAGTGACTTTTTTTCAAGGGGCCGACGATGTTGCGGAGTGGGGCAGAATGCGCCGCGAAGGCGTGCGCGACACCATCGGCGTTCATCACTTGATGGCCTCCTCGTCACTGCCATTCCTGTTTCGAGCGCAGCGCATCGGCCAGGAGTATTATGGCGACGGGTCGCTGCGGCTGACATCGCCGCTGAGCCCGGCAGTCCATCTGGGCGCCGACCGGATCCTGGTCATCGGCGCGCGGGACACGAAACTCGACGAGGTGCCAGATTCCGTCTCTTGTGTTGAATATCCCTCGCTAGGCGACCTTGGCGGCTACATGCTCGATCTGCTTTTCCTGGACAACCTGCAGGCCGATACAGAGAGACTTTGCCGGGTGAATGAGACAATTTCCCTGCTACCCGCTGCCAAGCGCAGGGCAACGCAATTGCGTGAAATACAGATTCTCACCATCGAGCCGTCGCAGGACATGCGCGAAATTGCCGGACGGCACGCCCATGATATTCCCCGCACGGTCCGTATGCTTCTGCGCGGCGTCGGCGCCTGGGACCACGGATGGAGACTGGCGAGTTATCTGCTGTTCGAGCCTCGTTACGTCAACGAGCTTATCGAATTGGGCTATAGCGATGCCATGGCCCGGCGCGAGGAGATCGTCAATCTGATCGACCGTCCGGCCTAACGCCCGACATATTCTGCTGTGCTGCTGCGCAAGCGCCGCGGCGGCAGCCCGCCTTTACGCACCAAACCCTTCCCGTTTGAGATGAACCACGGCCAGGTCCAGCGCCGAGAGAAAGGCCGAGCGGTCCCGCGGCGAGAAGGGTTTTGGTCCGCCGGTAATTTCACCCGCCGAACGCAAATCGTCCATCAGGTTGCGCGTCGCCAGCGCCAGCCCCATAGAGGCCTCGTCAAACAGCTTGCCCTTGGGCGAAATAACGCCCGCGCCGGCCTTCACGCAGCGGCTCGCCAACGGCACGTCAGCGGTTATGACAATGTCGCCGGCGCCCGCGCGCTCGGCGATCCAGTCGTCGGCAACGTCCGGTCCTTCCTCGACGACCACGCGCTCGATCATCGGCGTGCGCGGCACATTGATATAGGCGTTGGCGACGACAAAAACCGTGAGCCCATAGCGCTCCGCCACGCGATAAATCTCGTTCTTCACCGGACAGGCATCGGCGTCGATATAGACGGTAATCGGTTTGGAAGAGGTCATGAGAGTGGCGGCCTGGTCGTTTTGCGTTATATCCAACCGCCAAGCTCCCGCTCAACGACTGCCCGGATTACCTTTATGCCTTCCGCTGAATCGTTCAGGCAGGGGATGGCGGCGAAATTTTCACCGCCATGCTCTTCAAAGACTTCGCGGTTCTCGACATCGATTTCAAACAATGTCTCAATACAGTCGGCGGCGAAGCCGGGCATGACAATCGCCAGATTTTTTATCCCCTCCCGCGCCAAGGCTTCCACGGTCTCGATCGTATAGGGCTGGAGCCATTCCGCCTTGCCGAAACGGGATTGAAAGGTCATGCGCAGATAATCTTCACTCCAGCCGAGTTTTTCGCGCAGCAGCCGCGTCGTCTTGGCGCAATGGCAGTGATAGGGGTCGCCCTTCTCGAAATATTCAATTGGCAGGCCGTGAAAGGAGGCGAGGATCACGTCCGGCCTCCATTTCAGCTTGGTGACATGGCTTTTGAGCGATTTCGCCAACGCGTCGATATAGGCCGGATCGTCGTGATAGGGCGGCACGGTGCGGATCGCCGGCTGCCAGCGCATTTCCTTCAAGACATCGAATGCCTTGTCATAGGCGGTCGCCATCGTGGCGGCGGCATATTGGGGATAGAGCGCAAAGAGCAAAATACGCTCGCAGCCCTGCGCTTTAAGCGCTTCGATACGCGATTTCGTCGACGGGTTGCCATAGCGCATCCCCCAGTCGACGACGATGCGCTCATTCTCTTGGAAGGCCTTGGCAAGTTTTTCGCCCTGAGCGCGGGTAATGGTCCTGAGCGGTGACTCGTCAAGCTCCTCATTCCAGATCGAACGATAGGCTTCACCCGAAGACGAGGGGCGCTTCAGAAGCACCGGTCCGTTGAGGATAAACCACCACAGGACCCGGTTGACCTCGATCACGCGGGCGTCGGACAGGAACTCTTTTAGATAGCGGCGCATGGACCAGTAATCGGTCGCGTCCGGCGTGCCGAGATTGATGAGCAGCACGCCGACTTTACCGATCGCGGGGCGCGGGTGGCCCGCCGGGGTGAAGCGGGCGTCGGGCGCGAACTCGTTGGCGCGTTTCGGCTTGTTCATGTCGCTAACCTCCGGCAATGCATGCGCGTCGCCGTACTAGATAGATCATTGAACGGGTCAACCCAAGACCATGATTGTAATGAGCGGCATTGCGGCATATCCGCCCCCAGCGGGAGCTTCTTTGTGGAGGAACGCCGCTTGTGATAGCGTTTCTTGCTCACAACCTATGATGCCACGGAGGTGGGATGGCGACGATACAGCAAATCCTCGATCAAAAGGGCAGCAACGTTTGGTCGATCGACCCCGATGATTCCGTCTATAACGCCATCACGGAACTCATGAAAAAAAATACGGGGGCGCTGGTCGTGCTGGAGGACGAGAAGCTTGTCGGCATCATCAGCGAACGCGACTATACGCGCCATGTCATTCTAAAAGGACGGACATCGCTGGAAACACCGGTCCGGGACATCATGTCCTCTCGCGTTGTCTGCGCGCGGCCGGAGCAATCGGCGGTCGAATGTCTGGCGCTCATGACGGCCAAGAAGGTACGCCATCTCCCGGTGCTGGAGAAAAAGAAGCTGATCGGCTTTGTCTCGATAGGCGATCTGGTCAAGAGCGTTCTGGGCGAGCAGAATATCCCCATAGAACAGTCCGAAGGCTGAGCGGACTCAAAACGGCGGGCGGTCGCTATTTCACTCGCCTTCTGGCGACGGGCAGCAAAAGTCGCCGGTTTCAGCGTCGAGCACCCACAATTCCCCGGTCGATATATCGAACCACGCGCCATGCAGGCTCACCCGTCCCTTGCCCTCCAGAACGGAAATGCAGGGGAAAGTGCGGAGGTTGGCGATCGAATGGCGGATGGAAATACGTTCCAGAGCCGTCTGCCGCTCCGCGCCCGTCATCCACTGGTTTGCGCCGGTCGCCTCTGCAGCGGGGGCGAGCAGTTCCATCCACTTGCCGATGAAATCGCCTGGCGAGAGAGGATCGACCGCCGGATCGAGCACCGCCTTGACGCCGCCGCAGCGGCCATGACCCAGCACGACGATATGCTTCACCTTGAGGCTCTGGACAGCGAATTCGAGAGCAGCCGAGGTACCGTGATATTCACCATCCGGCTTATAGGGCGGCACGAGATTGGCAACATTTCGCATTACGAAAATTTCGCCTGGGCGGGCATTGAAAACCGTCTCCGGCGCCGTACGGGAATCGCAGCAGGCTATCACCAGGATCTCGGGCGTCTGGCCTTGATCGGCAAGACCTCGATAGCGTTCTCTTTCAAGAGCGAACCGGCCGTCTCTGAATTCGCTATAGCCTCTGAGTAGCGCGGGCGGAAATGTGTTCATGGGATTTCTGATTAATCGCATCGACATGCATTATCAAGGGTTAGAACACTCATGCGCAGCGCCGGCTCTTGCCTATCGGGCCAAAACCCGCCAATGCTTGCGCCCATGGTGCTCATGGCCCAAAGCCTTGTCGGCGTCTTGCTAATCCCGCTGATCGCCTGGACGCTGTCGGAGGACCGCGCCGCTTTGGGCAAGACCGGAGCTCTTAAAGTCGCCGCCACGGGGCTCGCATTCCAGGCGGCCATCGCTGCGCTGCTGCTCGGGCTTCCAGCCTCGCGGGTGCTCTTTGACCTGATGAGCCGTGCCGTTACGGCGCTGCAGCGCGCGACGCTGGAGGGTGTGCGGCTGGTTTTCGGCTATCTCGGCGGCGGGCCCGCGCCCTTTGATGTGACCGGCCCTGAAAACAATTTTCTTCTCGCCTTTCAGGCGCTGCCGCTGATCCTGGTTATGGCGGTGCTGTCGCGGCTGCTCTATCATTGGGGAGTCCTGCAGCGCGTGGTGGCCGGATTCGCCTGGGTCTTGCAAAAATCGCTGAATGTCGGCGGCCCGCTTGGCACCGCGACCGCCGCCAATATCTTCGTCGGCATGGTCGATGCGCCTTTGCTGATCCGGCCCTACTTGCAGACCATGTCGCGCGGCGCTCTGTTCGCCACCATGACCGCGGGCATGGCGACGGTAGCCGGCACCGTATTGGCGCTTTATGCCAGCCTTCTGGAAGCGACGCTGCCGGGCGTCGCCGGGCATCTGATCGCGGCTTCGGTGATGAGCGCGCCCGCCGCGTTGATGATCGCCCGGCTAATGGTGCCGGAGGGATTCTCCGAAGGGCCGGAACAAGCCGAAGCAACGATCACGGACGCGCCGCACAGCAGTATGGATGCCGTCGCCCAGGGCACAACGGACGGGTTGCGGATCCTTGCCTATGTGGTCGCCATGCTCGTTGTGATGGTGGCGCTGGTAGCGTTGGTCAATATGATATTGGGTGCCGTTACAACGCCGTTCGGTTTCGAACTCACGGTGCAGAAGCTGCTGGGCTGGTTGTTCGCACCGCTTGCCTGGGCCATCGGAATTCCCTTCGCGGAAGCCGGCACGGCAGGCGCTCTGCTCGGGACAAAGACCATTCTCAACGAGTTGCTGGCCTATATCGAAATGGCGTCACTGCCTGCCGGCGCGCTCTCGCCCCGCAGCCGGCTGATCCTGCTTTACGCGCTGTGCGGTTTCGCCAATCTCGGCAGCCTCGGCATCATGATTGCCGGCCTCGTCGCTATGGCGCCGGAGCGGCGCAGAGAAATCGTCTCGCTGGGGCCGAAGACAATCGTTTCCGGCACGCTGGCGACCCTGCTCACGGGCGCCATTGTCGGCGTCATGACGCCGGGGTAAAAGGGAGCCCATGTCGAAATGGGATCCGACACAATATCTTGCCTTTGGCAATGAACGCCTCCAGCCGGCCCTCGACCTGCTGGCGCGTATTCCGCTGGAAGCGCCTCAGACAATCGTCGATCTGGGTTGCGGTGCAGGCAATGTCACGAGAGCACTGAAGAGCCGCTGGCCGCAAGCCAAGATCACAGGCATTGACGGTTCGCCGGAAATGCTGGAACGCGCCCGCGCCGAGGCCCCGGATATCCACTGGGTCGAGGCCGACTTGAACAAATGGCGGCCGGATGCGCCTTGCGAGCTGATTTACTCCAACGCCGCGCTGCACTGGCTTGACGATCATGAGAGGCTGTTTCCGCATCTGACGGCGCAGCTTGCACCGGGCGGTTATCTGGCGGTGCAGATGCCGCGCAACTGGTTCGCGCCTTCGCACACCAACATCACCGAGGCGGTGCAGAGCGGAGCGTGGCGGGAGATATTGGAACCGCTGCTGCGGCCGGCACCTTCCCACGCGCCGGAGATTTATTACGAGATACTCAGCCCCGTAGCACAAAGCCTCGCTATTTGGGAAACGGAATACTGCCAGATTCTGGACGGCGAGAACCCGGTCGCGGAATTCGTCAAGGGAACGCAACTCAAGCGTTTTCTCGACGCCCTCGACGAACCTCAACGCAGCAGTTTCGAAGCCGCCTACAGGGAGCGTATCCTCACCGCCTATCCTAAACGTGGCGACGGCAAGACCCTGTTCGCCTTTCGCCGGCTATTTATTCTGGCCGGCAAGTCCGGCACGCGTCACGCCTGAAGCCTGACTGCCGATTGGTCCTGGAGCACGCCTTCGGCGAGGCGCCCTATCATGACAACGGCGTTGGTGCGGTTGGGGACTGACAATTTGCGCAGCACCTTTGACACATGCGCCTTGACCGTTGCCTCTGTCAGCCCGAGCGCATCTGCGATCTGCTGATTGAACAAACCATCGCAGATCAGCATCAGCACTCGCGATTCCTGCCCCGTCAGGCACCGCAAACGATCCGCAAACGGCAATATCCTGCCGCTCTGAATCTCCGCCTCGTAGCCCGGCGGCACATAAGTTCTTCCGGCCAGGACCGTGCGCACGGCCTTTGCCATCTGAACCGCCGTCTGTGACTTCAGCAGACAGCCCGATACGCCAAGAGCAACACAGCTGCGGACGACAGCCGGTTCGTCGATTTCGGAGACGATGGCCAAACGCTGCTTGGGAAAGCGGGAACGCAGACAATTGATCCGCAGATAGTTGTGGCAGACTGTATTGGAGGGCCCCGATTGCCAAAGATCGCTCAGGACGAGGTCGGGTTTGCTACCGCCATCGAGAAGCGCGACCAAATGATCGAAAGAACTTGCCTCGGTACAACCGAGATCTTCAGCGCTCAGCGCCGCGCATAGCCCCTGGCTAAACAGCGGATGCCGGTCGAGCACGATGATTTGGGGTTCAGGCATGTCGGATATACCCCTTGCATGAAGTATTTTGCTGCACTGCAATATATATGCCTTGCCCCAAGTCGTCAATATTGCGGCGCAATAAAATTGTTGCCGAGTGTTTTGCGCTATAGAACAGATATTTAATTAGGGCAACCCAAAGCAGTCGCACTGCTCTCACAACATATTGTGCATCGCAGCGTCGTGACTTGATTGCCAATTGCGCGGGTCTGTTTTCGCCTAGCGGGTCGAATAATATGCGAGCACAATCGCAAAAACAGAGAATGCGCCGAGCGCCAGCGCCAAATAGGCTATTTCTCCCTCACTCATCGCCGAAGGCCCTCCTCTTCAGTTGCAAAGGAGAAGTTCGCGCATCTGCCGGGGACCGACATTGATCCTGATCAACGCGCGATCTGAAGCACTTGCGAGCAAATTTCGAATGTGGGGTATTGTTACGGACTAGGAATTACGGAATATTCTGGGTTCCCATGGGCGCAAACCGAAAGGCAGAATGATGAGAGTGTTTCTTGCCGTGGCCGTAACAGCCACCATAATGGGCGTTGCCATGGGCCGTGGCCTCGCCTGTGACCAGGATATTTTTTGTCCCGACGGCTGGATGTGGTCGGACAATGAAGGGAGCTGTATCGAAGCTCCGCAGCCGACAATCTAGCGGAAATCTCGCATGGATATCTCACGCAGGCAATTTAACCGGGGGATGCTGGCGCTCGCCGCGACGACGGCCATGCCCCTGCAATTTGTCCCGGCGCAAGCGGGCTTCGACGACGCCTATGCGCGTATCCTGAGCGAGCTTTGCCGGGTCGAAGAGGCGGCGGGTCTCGCCGGACGCGCCAGCGCCGGCGCAATGACCTGGAAGGGGCGCCAGCTTGAATCCTTCCTCGGCGCCCTCGATATTCGCGTCGACCCCGTGCAGAGTGCCGGTCAGGTATTCGGGCAATTGCGCGACTTCCTTACCGATAAGGCGAGCAAGATCGCGCGGCAAGAAGATGAAGGCGCCCAGGCAATCGCCCGCCAAATGCGCTCCTACGCCGAGACATGGGTCGACAAGGCCGGGACGTCCGACGATGACGCGGGACCGGTGTTGCAGCGCGGTGCTGACTTGTCTTAACCGGCTTTCAGTCCGGCCGCTTGGCACTGCTCTGAGAGTTAGGCCGGTCGGCGATTTCCTCCGGGCCTCCTGAAATCGGCATTTTTACTGAACCGTAACGCAATACAAGCTCGGCGAACGCCAGCAGCAGAATTGCACTGGAAATCATGATCACGGCCAGGTCGGCCTCGTGGGTAACGCTGATGATCTCAACCATCAGCCGCGTCAGCGCGGTTATGGCGACATAGATGAGAAAGCGGACCGGCATACGGTTGGTCTTGAAATAGATGCCGACCATGGCGCCAAGCTCCAGATAGATGAACAGCAGCAAAATGTCGGCGATTTCGGCACGGCCATTCTCGACCATGCCCAGAAAGGCATGTGCCGCCGACCAGACGGTCGCACCGCCGATGGCGAACAGGGCAAGCAGGTGGAAGAGCTTGACCAGTACCGCACCGGCGATGTCGGCGCGGCCTTCAAATTTCTCGAAACCGTATTGCATGCGAATTGCTCCCCCTTCATGCGCCCGTGAAGCCTTAGGAATAGCGCAGGTGGTCCGTCGGGGAAATGCCGCTTATTCGAACAGGAAAAACCAGGCGTAGCCGATCAGCAACGCCGGTACGGCCGAGTACAGGGTTGCCAGGAACGCCGCGCGCGGCGCCAGCGCGATTGCCGGGAACAGCGCGTCTCCATCATTGGCGATGGCGTTACCGAACTGGGCGGAAAGCGGGATCGCGCCCGACAAGTAAAGCGTGGTGACAACGATCTGGGGTCCGCATCCCGGAATGAAGCCGACAAGGATCGCCATCAGCGGCACGAATGGCGCCCAAACCTGCAGCAAGCTCTCGATGCCGCCGCCGGCCAGATAGGTGCCGAGTTCATATGTCAGAAAGCCGAGCACGACCCAGCTGGTAACAAAATTGGTGTCCTTGATGACACGTTCTGCGAGAGTGAGAACACCCTCGTCCTTGCCGCTCTGGCCCATATAGGCTTTCTCGCTTTTGCCCGAAGACCACATGACAAGACAGAGGATTCCGGCCAATACGCCAAACCAGCGCGTTGGCTCGAAGCCGGACAGCGGTCCGAACAGCCAATCCGAATTCGCCTGGGTGGCGACGAACAGGCCAAGCACGACCCCTGGGGCAACGAGATACAGCCAGATATTGTTCGTGATCCGTGTGGTCCATGGCGCATTGGCGGTGATTTCCCGGCGGACGGGATCGGTGCATGCGGGCGCTTTTTCATCGCCGCCGCCACCGCGCATGAATTGCGTACCGTGAATCCAGTCGACCAGCCAGCCGCTGACGCTGCCGATTGTGAAGCCCATAGCCATGATAGTCAGACCTGTCATCGGCTCTCGTGCTATCAGCAGAAATGCGGCATCGCCCATGGTGGCGATAAGCACCGAGACCACGGAGCCGAAAGAGACAAGGCCACGGGTATATTGCGTGACGACAATGATGGCACCGCCGCAACCGGGCAAAGCGCCGAGAAATGAGGCGATCGGTGCCTGGAAATAACGCGCCCGCGCCATGGCCTGGCCGAGATCGAAGCGGAATGCGGTTTCGAAGGCATAGACCAGCGCCAGCGTCGCCGCGACGAACACCGTAACCTGCAGATAGGCATCGGAAATGGAGGTGAAGACGATTTCACGGACTTCCGGGCCACTCAGCGCCAGCGCCGCCAGAATGGCCATGACCAGCATCCGCCAGCCATTGGCAGGCCACTCGATACCGACCCAACGAAGCGCCTGTCTTCCGGTCTTGAGTACCAGTTCCGTCATGTCTGTCCGCCGCTTGCATCCATCCGCCAGTCTATAATGATTATAAGAACGAATTGCACTAAAAGCCAATAGGAATTATTTGCAATAAGAAGCGTTAGGCGCCGCAAAGACGTGCCGGATCGGTTACAAGCCGGTAAAGTCACGTAGCGGTAGCTTGAAGAAACGCGACCCTGGCATGAATTCGAGCATGAACAGACAAACCCGCCGGCGCGATCTCGATGTTTATATCGATCTGCGCAGCCCTTATTCCTATGTCGCCGTCGAACCGGTGCGCGCTTTCGCCCGCGAATTGGATCTCCAGTTATGCTGGCACCCTTATGCAATCGACATAGAAGCCGCTTATGGCGCCCAGGACGCACGCAACCCCCGCGCATTGAGAAAGGTTAAATATATTTATCACGACGCCCGCCGGCTTGGCGCGGAGCGGGGTCTCGAAATTCGCGGACCGCGGCGCGTATACAATGCGGAGATCGCCCATATCGGTATGCTGTTCGCGGACATGTCATCATTCCTCGACGCGTATATAGACGCCGTCTTCGCTGGGTTTTTCAGCCACGCCATCGATATCGAAGACCGGGCGGCGATGGCGGGGTTGATCGAGGAACTCGGCGGCTCCATTGACGAATTCGATGCATTTCTGGCCGAGGCGGGACCGGCGGAACTTGCCCGCCAAAAGGAGAATGCCGAAGCTCTGGGCATCTTCGGCGTGCCGACATTCGCGTTTGCAGGACAAATCTACTGGGGCGCCGACCGCCTGCCGCTTCTGCAACAGCGGCTTTGAGGACTCTGCCGGCCAGCGAGGTGGCGTGAATTCCAGGAACCGGCGGGAACCTCCCGGCCCCCGCCATCATTCCACATCGTCGTGCCGGGAAGGCTAAGGCCTATCCCTTCGGTTGCGGCACAATCCGGAGATAGGGCTTCGGCGCGCTCCAGCCATCGGGATATTTCTTTTTCGCATCTTCGTCGGAAACCGCCGGGACGATGATCACGTCTTCACCGGCCTTCCAGTTCACTGGAGTCGCGACTTGGTGGCTGGCGGTGAGTTGAAGCGAATCAATTACCCGCAGCACCTCGTCGAAATTGCGGCCCGTGCTCATCGGATAAGTGATGATCAGCTTGATCGATTTATCCGGCGCGATCACATAGACGTTGCGAACGGTCTGGTTGTCGACCGCGGTACGGCCCTCCGACGTCTCGCCGGCGCCCGCAGGCAACATACCGTAGAGCTTAGCTACCTTGAGGTCGGTATCGCCTATCATCGGATAGTTGGGGGCGACGCCTTGCGTCTCCTCAATATCCTTGGCCCACTTCGCGTGGTTGTCGACCGGATCGACGCTCAGGCCGATGATTTTGACATTCCGCTTGTCGAATTCCGGTTTGATCCTCGCCATATACCCCAATTCCGTCGTGCAGACGGGGGTGAAGTCCTTCGGGTGCGAGAACAGGACGCACCAGCTATCGCTGACCCAGTCATGGAACTTGATCGGTCCTTGCGTGGTCTCGGCTTCGAAATCGGGGGCTAAACTGCCTATTTGCAGTGACATTGTCTCCTCCAAAATTTAATCGCACATTTGCGCCTGGGTACGACTATTAGCCGCT
>JAJFHO010000252.1 GCA_021775575.1 Hyphomicrobiales bacterium | reverse complement strand
CGATGCCGAGGATTCCAAAAAGGGTGTTCCCCTGCCCAGCGTGCCGAAGGGCTCGCCATTCGAGGATTTCTTCGACGAATTCTTCAAGAGGCAGCAAGAGAAGGCACAGAAGGAGAAGGGAGCCGACGCGACAAAGACGGTGACGTCCCTGGGCTCCGGATTCGTCATCGACGCGAGCGGCATCATAGTGACCAGCCAGCACGTTGTGTCCGGGGTCAGCGAAATTTTTGTCAGCTTCGCTGACGGGACGAAGCTTCCTGCAACCATCATCGGCGAGGACGACAAGACCGATATCGCGCTGTTGAAGGTGGACGCGCAGCGGCCTCTCTCGGTCCTGAAATTCGGAGAGTCTTCCAAGCTTCGCGTCGGCCAGACCGTCGTCGCGATCGGCAATCCATTCGGCCTCGGCGGAACCGTGACATCCGGAATAATCTCCGCGCTCAACCGAGATATCAACTCCGGCCCTTATGACAGTTACATCCAGACCGACGCCGCCATCAACCGGGGCGACACGGGCGGACCCCTGTTCAACCTGGACGGAGAGGTTATCGGAATTAATACGGCCATTATCTCTCCGACCGGCGGCTCGATCGGCATTGGCTTTGCTGTCCCCTCCCATCTGGCCGCGCGAGTAATCGAGCAGCTCAAAAAGTTTGGCGCGACCCGGCGCGGCTGGCTCGGTGTACGCATTCAGAGCATCACCGACGAAATCGCCGGTGCACTCGGCCTGGATAAACCGACTGGTGCGCTCGTTGCGAGCGTGACAGCGGGAAGCCCGGCGGCGAAGGCGGGCATCGTGGCTGGCGACGTTATTCTGAGATTTGGCGGAGCCGAGGTTGAGACCATGCGCGCCCTGCCACGCATTGTCGCCAGGACGCCTGTCGGCGATACCGTCGAGGTTCAGGTTCTTCGAAAGGGAAGCAAACGGTCCCTTAAAGTTACGATCGGGCGTTTGCCGGAAAGTCCGGCCAAAGAACCGTTTAAAAAGCAAAAAGAGGGGAGAGCGTCGGAATCGACCGCGATTGCCGGTCTTACGGTGGGAATACTTTCCGATGCGGCCCGCTCCGGTCATGGTATCGCCAAGGATATTGACGGCGTCATCATCACCAAGGTCGAACCGGGCAGTATTGCGGCTGAAAAGAGCCTCAAGGCCGGCGACGTGATTGTCGAGATCACCCAGGAGAAAGTGAACACGCCTGACGATTTCTCGGCAAAGGTCGCCAAAGTCAGGAAGGCCGGACGCAATTCAGTGCTCCTGCTCGTCTCGGATGATAAGGGCCAGCTTCGTTTCGTTGCGCTGCCGGTTACCGATGCCGGACAATGAACACTATCCGGCCCGGTGATCGCATTCTAAAAGGGCTGAAATGCCGACCAGAGGAGATGCATCCGTCTCACTCGCTGAACGTCCGTTCCTGGCACCGGGCGGAGGTTTTCCGCCAGTCCTGACCCCAACCGGATATTCAGCCAGATTCGAATGTTCCGCGAACAAGCCGCAGAGTCACCGCTTTTCCGTTCTTTGCGTCACCCCTCTACGCCTCTCGTTGTGATGGCCGGAACCGATGGCATTGACAGGTGTCAACGACGCCATATCAGTCTTGGTTTGTTGTATTATATTACTGCTATGTTCCATGCCTAATTCGTAAGGGAGGAGTAACAGTCTTATGTTCAAAAAAATACACCGGCGGGCCTTGATCGCGGGGATGGCGATCGCTGCTGTTATGTCGGTCGCGGCGTCTGTCCCGCTGCAAGCGATGGAAAACAAGCTCGTTGTTGTCACATCCTATCCGCCCGACACCACCGAAACCGTCAAGAAAGCGTTTGAAGCCAAGCACCCCGGTGTCAAGGTCGAGATGCTGAAGAAGAAAACCACCGCTGGCATCAAATTTCTCCAGGAGACGGCGGGCAATAATACCTCCGATATGTTCTGGGCCTCGGCGCCGGATGCCTTCGAGGTGCTGAAGGGCGATGACCTTTTGCAGAAATATCAGGTTCAGGTCAAAGGTATCCCCGAAAAGGTCGGCGCCTTTCCGATCAATGATCCGGATGGTTACTACAAGGGCTTCGCCGCTTCAGGCTATGGCATCATGTGGAACACACGCTATCTGGCGGCGAAGAAGCTCCCCGTTCCCAAGACCTGGGCTGACCTGGCGACGCCGGTCTATAACGGCCATGTCGGCATGAGCGCCCCATCGCGCTCCGGCACGACCCATCTCACCGTCGAGACACTCCTGCAAGGTCAAGGCTGGGACAAAGGCTGGGCGCAGTGGAAGGCGATTGCCGGCAATTTCAAGACTGTAACCGAACGCAGCTTTGGTGTGCCCGACGGCGTCAATTCCGGCCAGTTCGGCCTTGGCATCGTGATCGATTTTTTCGGCCTGTCGTCAAAGGCCTCGGGCTTCCCGGTCGATTTCCTCTATCCGCCGATCACCACGCTGGTGCCGGCCAACATCGCGATCGTCAAGGGCGCGCCGCATCCCAAGACAGCGGCCGCTTTCATCGAGTTTCTGCTTTCTCCCGCGGGCCAGGAGGTTCTGCTCGATCCGAAAATCCGGCGTTTGCCCGTCAACCCGGCGACTTATGCAAAGGCGCCGGAGGGCTTCCCCAATCCATTCAAGGACTCCTCCATCGGATCGGCGGTCAAGTTCGACCTGCAGCTGTCGAAGAGCCGCTACAATGTTGTCAACTCGCTGTTCGACGTGATGGTCACGTACCGGCTCGATGATCTGCGCGCCGCGACACAGGCCATCCAGGCGGCTGAGGCCAAGCTCGCCGGCAAGTCCAACCCAGAAGCGCAGAAGCTGGTCGATGAAGCCAAAGCGCTGGTGGCAAAATTGCCGATCACCGAGGCCCAGGCCAGCGAGAAGGACTTCAACACGATCTTCAAGAAAAAGCGCAAAAAGGCGACCACAAAGGTCACCGGCCGTCAGGCGGAGATCGAGCAGAAATGGGACAGCGAGGTCAAGGCCAACTATGTCAAGGCCAGGGAGCTGGCTGAAAAAGCCGCTTCCATGATCTAGTTCCCGGCAAACTGCCGGGCCCGGCTGAAATGCCGCCGAGCCCGGTCTTGCGCCATTGATATCCTTTGGGGGGAGAACCGCCTTGAAACTGCTTGCACGCGGTCAGTGGGGCCCCGGCGCGGTTGCCCTTTCTCTGGGGCTGTTCTTGATTGTCTTTCTGATTATTCCCGTCGGGCAGGTGATCTATGTCGCCTTTCAGGACCCCAATAGCGGCGCGTTGACGCTCATCAATTTCATCGATTTTTTCAACACGTCGCTGTTCCGGGAATCCTTCATCAATTCCTTCTACGTCGCGTCCATGTCGGTGGTCCTGGCATCCGCGTTCGCGCTTCCGCTCGCCTATTTCACGACCCGGTTCAATTTCGGCGGCTCTGTCCTCATTCAGACCCTTGGCGTCATTCCGCTGATCATGCCGCCATTCGTCGGCGCGGTGGCCATGCTTCTGCTGTTTGGCGAGAACGGATCGATCAATCTTTTGCTGGGAGACTGGTTCGGCATCAACATTCCCTTCATGCAGGGGCTGAACGGCGTCATCCTGGTGGAAAGCATCCACTATTTTCCCTTCATCCTGATCAACCTTTCGGCGGCGCTGAACAATATCGACCGCGCGATGGAAGAGTCCGCCCAGAATTTGGGGTCAAGCGGCGCGCGGCTGTTCCGCCGCATCGTCTTTCCGCTCGCCATGCCGGGATATGTCGCCGGCGCCTCTCTCGTCTTCCTGAAAGTGTTTGACGATCTGGGTACCCCGTTGCTGCTGAACATCAACACCATGCTCGCGCCGCAGGCTTATCTGCGCATCACCTCGGTCGGGATATCGGATCCGATGGGCTATGTGATTTCGGTCATCCTGGTTGCCTTTTCCCTGCTGGCCCTGTGGACCTCTTTTTTGGCCCTGCGCGGCAAGGATTACGCCACCGTGCAGAAAGGCGGCGGCGGGCTGATGAAGCGCGATCTGCGACCCTGGGAGAAGGCGGGCTGCTACGCGGTGGTCATTTTCATCCTGCTCCTGGTGTTGTCGCCGCATTTCGGCCTCGCCATCCTGTCGTTCGGAACCGTATGGTCCTACAGCGTGCTGCCCGACGGCTTCACGTTGGACCACTATTTCCGGGTGTTCTCGACATCGTCGCAATTCATCACCAATACCCTGCTTTATGCCGGCCTCGCCGCCACTATCGACGTCGTCTTCGGCACGGCGATCGCCTATGTGGTGTGGCGGACCAAACTCGTCGGACGGCAATGGCTCGACTTTGCGGCCATGGGCGCGGTTGCCATTCCCGGCGTCGTCCTCGGAATCGGCTATCTGCGGACCTTCTACGCGTTCAACGTACCTGTCATCGACAAGCCGCTGGCCTCCTGGTGGGTGATCATTGTCATTGCACTCGCCATCCGGCGGTTGCCTTACGCGCTGCGCGCCTGCGTGGCGGCGCTCCAGCAGGTCTCCATCATGCTCGAGGAAGCCGCGGAGAATCTGGGCGCGGGCAAAAGGCGTACCGTCACGCGGATAGTCGTGCCATTGATGTCGGGCGGGATTGTCGCCGGCTTCGTGACCAGTTTTGCCACCGCCTCGGTCGAGCTGTCGGCAACGATCATGCTGGTATCGGCGGAGTCGGACGCGCCGCTGGCCTTTGGCATTTATGAGTTCATGCAATCGGCCTCCGGGCGCGGTCCTGGCGCGGCTCTCGGCATCATCGCCGTTCTTATCGTCGGCATCGCCACCTATGTTTCGCACCGCTTCATCGAGCGCAGGGAAAGCGAACGCACGCCCGTTGCGGCGGCAACCGCAGGAGTTTGAGAATGACGTCCCCGGCCATCAAAAACACCAGCGGTGTGACGATCGAGGATCTCAGCCTGTCCTTCGGCAGCACCCAAGTGCTGAAGGGCGTCAATCTTGAAATAAAGCCCGGCGAGCTGTTCACTTTCCTGGGGCCGTCGGGTTCCGGCAAGTCGACCCTGCTTCGCGCTATCGCCGGCTTCGGGCCCGAGCCCGAGGGTCGGATTCTGGTCGGCCAGGATGATGTAACCCGGCTGCCGCCCTGGCAGCGCAATGTCGGCATGGTGTTCCAGTCCTATGCGCTATGGCCGCATATGACGGTTCAAAAGAATGTCGCATTCGGCCTGGAGGAGCGGAAGGTTCGCCCGAGCGATATCCGCATCCGCGTCGATGCGGCGCTCAAGCTGGTGGGCCTTCTTGATCTGGCGGAGCGGCAGCCGTCGCAACTGTCCGGCGGGCAGCAGCAGCGTGTGGCGCTGGCGCGCACTATCGTCGTTGAGCCGCGCGTCCTCCTGCTTGACGAACCGCTTTCCAATCTCGACGCCAATCTGCGCGTTCAGATGCGGCGTGAAATTCTGGAGCTGCAGCGGCAACTGGCGCTGACCACCATCTTCGTGACCCATGATCAGGAAGAGGCGAACACCATGTCCGACCGGATCGCTGTGCTGAATGATGGCATAATCCAGCAGGTCGGCACGCCGCTCGAACTCTACGACCGGCCGGCGAACCGTTTTGTCGCGCATTTCCTGGGCACGGCAAACCTGATCGAAGGCACAATCCGGAAAACCCGCGGCAAGACGGTATTTACCGCGCCGGATGGAACAGCCATCCCCGTAGAGGGGGCAGGTTTGAAATCCGGTCAGGACTGCACCGCCATGTTCCGCCCCCAAAGCCTTGAAGTCTTGCCCCGGGGCAGGGGCACTTCAAAGAGGACTGGCGAGCTGCCGGGAACGGTCGAGCACCGTGAGTTTCTTGGGCATCTGATCCGGTATGCAGTGCGGGTTGGAAAGCATGTCATGCTTGTGGATGAAACGCATCAGTCCGGTGAGGCGGCATATGACGCGGGGGACAGCGTTATTGTGCGCCTGCGCAAGGAGCAAATACAAATCCTTCAGACGCAATAGTGGATCCAGACGGTCGAACGCAAACATCTGCTCCTTCGGTTCCGGCGCAGACTACCGTTATGCGCACAATACGGAGCTAATGACCCGCCATCGAGCATGTCTGTTTTGGAGGCGGCGGCGGAGGAACCTGATGCCAGTGCCAACTCCTGCTAGCGGCATGATTTGACCAGTCGCATATCTATTAATTCGGATGACCGTTCAAAAACAGGTCAATTGGACGGATTGGTCCGGCGCGACAATATGGCAGGGCGACTGGTTCACGCTTGGCATATCGCCAGCCACGGATGTTGGATTATGTCTGGGTTTGCCTCGGCTAAGATCGTGCAGGATTTGAAGCGCATTCTCCGCGCCGTCCAGCCGGGCGCGATAGATTTGCAGGCCGGTCAGGATTTTCTGCACATATCTTCGCGTCTCGGTGAAGGGGATTTGCTCGATCCAGTCCAGAGGATCAATCTCGGGACTGCGCGGGTCGCCGAAGGCGCGAACCCATTGGTTCACACGCGGACCGCCGGCATTGTAGGCGGCCAGAGCCATAATATAAGACCCGTCGAATTCGTCGACGAGATCGCGTAAATGCGCGGCGCCAAGCATGACGTTGTAAGACGCATCGTCCGACAGCTTTGCTCTTCGGTAACGGACCTTGTAGGATCTCGCGATGGACCGCGCCGTTCTCGGCATGATCTGCATCAGCCCACGCGCGCCGGCGCGGCTTTTGGCGACGATGTTGAATTCACTCTCCTGCCGCGTCAGGGCATGCAACAGCCCCAGTTCGACACCATGGTTCAGCCGCCTGTAGTCGGGCAGAACGTCAATGGGAAATGCGTAATCGGCGAGAGGAAGGCCGCGGTTGAAGGCGATCTTGCCCAATCGAACGCTCGCCTGAAGCTTGTCGATGCGCCTTGCGTATTCGGCAATGAGCGCGATCTCCGCCGGCGACTCGAGCGTTCGCGCCAAATGATACAGAAAGAGCCGGGTGTATTTCTGAAAACCTGCCGCGCGCAATACGCCGAGCGCCCGGGCCGCATCGTGTTCCAGCAGCCGCGTCATGTCCTCTTTGGTGGGCTTGGGTGTCGTCGGCAAATCAAAATTTGTCGAACCCGGATCGAGGCTTTGAAGGGCCAGAAGACCGTGGAATGTAGGGCCGAGTTTCGCTGAATTTGAGAAGTGGGCTTTTGCTTCATGCGAGGATCCAAGCGCCCGGGACGCGCGGCCGAGCCAGTATTCGGCGCTTGCAATAGCGCGTGGACCCGATGCGGCGCTCCGCTGGGCCAGGAAATGTGTTTTCGCCAGATCGGGTTTGTCGAGGTACTGAAGCGCAATCCAGCCGGCCATAAACGCCGCATTGGTCGCATATTTGCTTGATACCGATCCATGCCGGCTGACGAGCTCATAGGCTAATTTATGGCATCCGGCCTTCAGCGCGTCGCGGCTGTTGATCGCCCGTTCAAGCCACCATTTGTCGACATCCACGAGCGTCGCCCGGTCCGTCGGGGCGTCCTGCAGGAGGGTCCACGCCTCCTGTTCGCGTTTGTGGCGTCGAAGCCACCGGATACGGTGGAATGTAACGCCGACGTCTTCAGGGCCCGTTGCCGCCTTTTCCAGAAGCTTGCCCGCGGCTCTGGAGCGCCTGATTGCAGCCGCTCGCGCTTTGACCTTTGTTGTTTCTTCATCACCCAAGAGCGCCGCGATCGCAAGCGCGGGGCCGATCAGATTCCTGCGTCCCTGGTACAGCAATTTGTCAATACGCGCCTTGTGGTCTTGCGGTGTCAGCAGGTCGGCGAACCGTTTCAGGATCAATTTTTGCGTTGTCTTGTCCAAGAGGTGTTCGCGCCAGGCCGACACGATAAGGCGTCTCGCCTGGCCTTCGTCGCCAGTCTGCAAATAGGCACCGGCAAGTGCGGCCTTGCCCGCTCCGGTGATGGGCCCTTTTTCCTTGAAGAAGTTCAATATTGAATCAGATGAAACGCTCTTTCCGAGAAGAGCCCCCTCGGCGCGCCGCCGCAGACGACGCTGGCCGGGCCAGAGGGGGTTTTCTTTGCGGAAGGCTTCGATCTGCTCGGCGCCGGCACGCGAACGCCGCAAGCTAACGTAAAGCCACTCGACGAATTTGCGGGCCGCGCCGTCTTGGATCCGTTTCATCGTGGCTAGAGCCGTATCGTAGCGATGTTTTGAAATCGCCCTGACAGCCGCCTTCAGGTTGCTTTTGTCTGACTTGCTGAGCTCGTAATTCAGCAATGGGCTCACCAAGAAAATTGGATCGGAACTACTTGGTTTGCGCGTCGGTAATTCGACACCCGGAGCACGCTTGGGGTTCGTCTTCGGTATCGGGATGCCCGTTGCTCCGGTTTCGATCACTGGAGCCGCCAGCATCGCGAGAGGCAATCCAGCGGCGCTGGCCTCGATCGGCGTTTCTGCCGAATCTTTCCTGTCGCTGGTCTCGATTGGAGGCGGTGTGGCGTACGCGCGGTTCGGATTGGCCAATGGTAGCGGCACCCTGCAAGTCGCTGCCCGCACCGATTGCGATGTTAAACAACATATGGTCATCGCGACGATTGCTGTGCTTAAGACAATCGGAAACGACAATCGCACCAGTTTTCCATTCATGCCCATGCCGTCATGCCGCAACGCGGAACCTCCGGCAGACGTTTGCCCCGTTTGACCACGGCCTCTGCGAGACTCCAAATGTTTTTCCTAACCGGGAATCCGCACCTGATTATGACAGCGTGATCCTGCAAGACTTCCTGCCGCACATCGTACATGAACGAGGCCCTCATCAGGTAGCTGGAAAACGTGCAAGATTCTTCGGCTGTATGCAAATTGGACGGATAGGGCTGGAGCGGAACGTCCACACAGGGCATGAAGCTGCCGTTCGGCAGCAAATACCAGTATAGCGGCTATGGAGCGCATAGCGGAAGTCAGCGGTTCAGCGCCTGCCTGCGGATATATTGCAAACTCGGAATTCGGATCCACTTCACGGCTGCCGATGACCCGACGCGATCATCGGCGCCACGCTTAAACATTCTCCGCCACCATCTTGATCGCGCCGCAGGGACACTCCGCGGCGCACATGCCGCAGCCTTTGCAATAGTCGTAATTGAATTTGAACCGGCTGCCGGGTCCGAGCTTGATAATCGCGTTATCGGGGCAGATGCCATAGCAATTATCGCACTCGAAACAGTTGCCGCAGGACAGGCACCGCCGCGCCTCGTAAAGTGCATTGTCCTCATTCAGGCCCTGCAGCACCTCCTCAAACCCCGACTGCCGGCGCACGGGGTCCAGCTGGGGCTGCATCGTCTGAGGGGCGTCGTCATAATACCAGGTGTTGAGTTTGTCGAATTCGGCGAGGTCATGTTTCACGCCGCGCTCGTAGCGCTCGCCTCTCAGCCATGCATCGATATTGCGCGCCGCCTTCTTGCCGTGGCCGACGGCGACGGTGACAGTACGCTCCGCCGGAACCATATCGCCGCCTGCGAACAGCCCGTCGCGCCCGGTCATCATCTGGTCGTTCACCGCAACCACGCCATCCCTGGCGACCTCGACGCCCGCCACGGTTTCCAGGAAGCTCGTGTCCACATCCTGGCCCAGCGCCAGGATCAGCGTATCGGCCTCGATCGTCTCCATCTCTCCCGTCGGGTGCGGCCGGCCGTTCTCGTCGATCTTCATCTTCTCGACGGTAAAAGTAGTTTCATCGATCTGCTTGATCGTGCGCAGCCAGTGGATCATCACGCCTTCTTCCTCGGCCTCGGTGGCCTCGAAGTCGTGGGCGGGCATCTCCTTTCTGGAACGGCGGTAGACGATCATGGGTTCTTCCACACCGAGCCGCTTGGCGGTGCGCGCCACGTCCATGGCGGTATTGCCGCCGCCATAAACGATCACGCGCCGGCCGAGTTGCGGCGGCTCCTCGCCCGCCTCCATGTCGCGCAGCACGCTAACGGCATCGAGAATTTTGCCCGCTGCATGGGCGGGAATGTCGATGCGCTTGGCCAGATGGGCCCCGACTGCGACGAAGACAGCGTCGAAACCGTCTTTTTCAAACGCGGCCTCAATGTCGTCCACCTTGGTGTTCAGCTCCAGTTCCACACCCATATCGAGGATGCGCTGGGCCTCCCAATCCAGCACGTCGCGCGGCAGCCGGTATTTCGGGATGCCGAAGCGCATCATGCCGCCGGCCATCGGTCCGGCCTCGCGGATCGTGACGGAGTGGCCCAGCCTCGTCAGATGGTAAGCGGCGCTGAGACCGCTCGGCCCGGCGCCCACGACCAGGACCCGCTTACCCGACGGCGCGGTGTCAAATTCGGGTTTCCATTTTTGTTCCCACGCCATGCGACCGAGGAATCTTTCAATGACGTGGATGCCGACCGCCTCATCCACCTGGGCGCGGTTACATGCATCCTCGCAGGGGTGATAGCAGACGCGGCCCATGATGCCTGGCAGCGGGTTGTCTTGCATCAGCACCTGCCAGGCACGCTCATAATCTCCCTCCTCGGCGTGGAACAGCCATTTCTGGATATTCTCGCCCGCCGGGCACGCGTTGTTGCATGGCGGCAAGCGGTCGACATAGAGCGGCCTTTCGGTTCGCCACGACCCTGTCTCGTTGGCGAGGCTGGTGCCGGGATCAAGCGTTATGGCGAAGGGAAGCTGCTTAGTCATGGGCTTTCCCTTTCATCCAGAAGGTTGAAACGTTTGATATTGGCGTCGGCCATGCGCTGAAGGGCGGCAAGACGCTCCTTGTCCTCGTGACCTTTCCTGAACAGATGCGCGAAGCGGCGCTGGGGTTTCAGATAGTCCTCCACCGGCACTTTGCGGCGGATTTTGTGTGAGCGGGTCACTTCGCCATGCTCCGCCTCGAACAGGGGGAACAATCCGCTTTCCATCGCCAGCCGGGCGATCCGGATCGTGTCATGCGGCTGCGAGCCCCAGCCCAGCGGGCAGGGCACCATGATGTGGATGTAGCGCGCGCCTTCAATGGCCATCGCCCTGGTGACCTTGGCCTCCAAATCATGCAGATCGGCGACGCTGGCGGTCGCGACATAGGGGATGTTGTGGGCCATGGCGATCAGCGGCAGATTCTTGCCCGTGCCGAATACGTTGCCGGGCGCATCGCCAACCGCCGGCGTCGTCGCGGTGCGCGCCGCGGGTGGCGTGGCTGAAGAGCGCTGCACGCCGGTATTCATATAGGCCTCGTTGTCGTAGCAGATATACAGAACATCGTCGTTGCGCTCGAACATGCCGGACAGGCAGCCGAAGCCGATGTCCGTGGTGCCGCCGTCGCCGCCCTGGGCCACCACCTTTACGTCGCTCCGTCCCTTGCGCCGCATGGCCGCGGCAACGCCAGTCGCCACCGCCGGCGCGTTGCCGAACAGCGAATGCAGCCAGGGGATCTGCCACGAGGTTTCCGGATAGGGCGTGGTGAACACTTCAAGACACCCTGTCGCGTTAACGGCGACGAGCTGGCCTTGCGCGGCCCGCATGGCGGCATCGAGCGCATAGCGCGCACCGAGCGCCTCGCCGCAACCCTGGCAGGCGCGGTGCCCCGAGGTGATGGTGTTGGAGCGGTCCATGGAGGCCTGAACGCTCCGTGCGGTTTCATCCATCAGCCTATTGCCGACCGTGTGCGTACCGGTCTGGTAGAACTTGACCCGTTGCAGGGCGCCTTTTTTGCTCATGACGTGTCTCCCTCACCCGCTGCGACGGCTGTTGCGGCGGCCAGATTCTTGAGGATGTTCTCGGCGGTCGGACCTGACCTCCGGGTTTTGCGGGCGCGGATAATGTCGTGTTCGACGACGCCATGGTCGATATCCAGAAACTGGGTGTCGGGTAAACGGCCAGCGGCCGCTGCAACCAGGACCTCCTCAAGGGCGGCCATGGTGATGGGACGCCCGCCGAGGCCGGCAATCACGGTGTAGACAGGCAGCGCCGAGTCGCGCAACGCCATGCGGACATTGGAGGCGAGGACGCCGCCGAGACCAGGGGCCAGGCTTTTCTCGACGACCACGACATGTTTGGCATCGCCGAGCGCTTCCCCGAGTTCGGTGAGCGGAAATGGCCTGAACGAGCACAGGCTGACGGAGCCGACAGCAGCGCCGCCATCGCGCATTGCGTCCACGACTTCCTTGATCGTGCCATTGACCGAACCGAGCGCGACTACAATCGTTTCTGCGCCCTCGGTGCGGTAGGGATGGACAAGCCCGCCGGATTCGCGTCCGAACACATCCTTGAAGACATCGGCGATTTCCGGAATGAGCCGCAGCGCCTGAAGCTGCTTTTCATGAGCAAGGTAACGAACCTCGGTAAATGCCTCGGGACCCACCATGGCGCCGATGGAATAAGGATCGGCCGGGTCGAGCACCTGCACCGGGTCATAGGAAGGCAGGAAGGCGTCGACTTCTTCCTGGGTTGGAACATCAACGCGTTCATAGGCATGGGTCAGGATAAACCCGTCCATACAAACCATGACCGGGCAACTCAGTTCCTCGGCCAGCCGGAAGGCCTGAATGTGCAGATCGACCGCTTCCTGGTTGGTCTCGGCAAACAGCTGAATCCAGCCCGCGTCCTTCACCGCCATGGCGTCGGTATGGTCGTTCCAGATGTTGATCGGCGCGCCGATGGCACGGTTTCCGACCGTCATGACAATGGGCAAACCCAGCCCGCCGGCGTTGTAGACGGCTTCGGCCATAAAAAGAATGCCCTGGCTGGCGGTCGCGGTATAAGCGCGCGCGCCGGCCGCCGAAGCACCGATGGCCACTGAAAGGGCCGCGAATTCGGACTCGACATTGATGAACTCGCAATTCTCCAGCTCTCCCGTCTTCACGAGCGCGCCGATCCCTTCAACGATATGGGTCTGAGGTGTAATCGGGTAGGCGCACACGACCTCGGGCCGGCACAGCGCGATCGCCTCGGCAACGGCAACCGACCCTTCCACCTGTTTCAGCATGGCGTCTCTCCCTTATGACCCCTGGGCGAAATCGAACGCTTCCTTCGCTGCGGCGGCGTTGGCCTTTCCCACATCGCCGGGAAATTTTTTGCGGATCGCCTTTTCCACGGAAGCGAAGCCGATTTGCCCTGAAATGGCTGCGAAGGCGCCCAGCAGCGCGGCATTCGGCACGGACCGGCCGACATGCTTCAGCGCCAACTCTGTCGCACTTACATCGCAAACGTGACGGGGCGGGAATTTTGCGACAAATTCGGCAATTCCCAGTTCCTCGAAAGAGCGGCGGGAATTGACGAGGATGAACCCTTGGGGATTGAGCCCCTGGAAGACATCGACGGAATGCAGCAGTGTCGCGTCCTGGATAATCAGTGCGTCAGGCGCATTGATTGGCTCGCGTGAGCGGATATCCCTTTCATCAATTCGGCAGTAGGAAACAACAGGTGCGCCCATGCGTTCGGAGCCAAAACTCGGGAAAGCCTGGGCATATTTATCTTCTAAAAAGGCCGCGATCGACAACAGTTCCGCGGCAGTCACCACGCCTTGACCGCCCCGGCCATGAATACGGACCTGAAACACAGTTTTTCCCCCGGATTGATCGTCCAACGGGCATCGCGCACTTGCACGTGGGCTGCGAATGTTAAACTTGTGCCATTGCCCGGCAAGAGGCATTGACCTAGCTCAACACTTGCGCGGGGCTTCCGATGGATAGTTCCTTCACTGGTGATCTCTGCGCTGGTCCGGCGCATCGGGAATTTCCACGCAAGGAGTAAAATCAATGAAAAGGCTGAGTTTACTTGGGATAGGGTCAGTCCTAGTCGTGTTCGCCACCGTTGAGACGGCAGGTGCCCAAAACTGGTGCCGGAATAGATTGAACCCTACAGAGGCGACAATCTGCTCGATCCCAAGTCTTGGGCAATTGGATGCTCGAATGAGCGGCAATTATCATTTTCTGGTGAAGAAATTGAAGCATCAGGGGAGATGGCAGCTTCTGAACCGCGTGCAGAGTGATCAGCGCGGCTGGCTGCGAAGTCGAAATAGCTGCGGCCGCAATGCGGCCTGCATTCATAATTCCTATAATGCGCGAATTGGCGGGATCGCCCAATACTAGAAATAAGTGTCGGGCGGAAATCTGTATGCGGCAGAAGACATCTTGATTGTCACCAGGATTGATCGTCTGGCACCCGCAAGCGCAGATTTTTGCCGCATCGTCTCAGCCCTTGCGGAGAAGGGTGCCGCATTCAAGGTCGTCGATGATCCTCTGGTTGATACCACCGCACCGACGGAAAAGCTGGTGACGGGTATTTTTGCTCTGATCGCAGAGTTCGAAAACGATATCAGGCGCAGTCTGCGCGTCAGAGGGATTTGAGGCTTTCTGAGCGGCGCCTGCATCGGCATGCGGTGATACATCCCGACGAAGGTCTGCTTTTGAGGGTTAGGCGGACATGCCGGCTGAGTAGAGTCGAGACTGGTTTGTGATCGGCTTTTGGGTCGAGCGGCCTTCATTCATTAAGCTGCCCGCCGGTAAGTTTGCTTCCAGTTTGCTGCCCAACTGGTTAGTTCTCCTCTCGACGAGCCTATAGGATACCGCAGGTTAAATTCTTATAAGCCATTGATTTTAAGAGAATAACTCCTTTGGCCCGTCTCTTGCTCAACAAAGTTTAAAAGTGGCGCGCCGAGATACGCCTCTTTGGATATTTTTGCGATGGGAGGGGACCTTAATGAGAGAAACCTTTTACGATGTGCTGCGGCGACAGGGTGTGTCGCGCCGCAGTTTCCTGAAATTCTGCAGCCTGACTGCTTCGGCGCTCGGCCTGGGGCCGACGGTCGCCCCGCAAATGGCGCATGCGCTGGAAACCAAGCCGCGCACGCCAATCTTGTGGCTGCATGGGCTGGAGTGCACCTGCTGTTCGGAAGCTTTCATCCGTTCAGCCCATCCGCTCGCCAAGGATGTGATCCTGTCGATGATATCGCTCGACTATGATGACACCATCATGGCGGCTGCCGGCCATCAGGCGGAAGCGATCATTGAGGAAATTGTCCGGGACTATAAGGGCGAATATATCCTCGCCTGCGAGGGCAATCCGCCCCTCAACGAAGACGGGATGTTCTGTATTATCGGCGGCAAGCCCTATCTCGAACAGCTCAAATTCGCGGCCAAGGACTGTAAGGCGATCATCTCCTGGGGCTCTTGCGCCTCCTGGGGCTGCGTCCAGGCGGCCCGGCCGAACCCGACCCAGGCGGTGCCGATCCACAAGGTGATTACCGACAAGCCGATCATCAAGGTGCCCGGCTGCCCGCCAATCCCGGAAGTCATGACCGCCGTCATCACTTATATCGCAACCTTCGGCCGGCTGCCCGAGCTTGACCGGCAGGGGCGGCCGAAAATGTTCTACTCCCAGCGCATTCACGACAAATGCTACCGCCGGCCCCATTTCGACGCCGGCCAGTTCGTCGAAACCTGGGACGACGAGGGCGCGCGCAAGGGCTACTGCCTCTACAAGATGGGCTGCAAGGGCCCAACCACCTACAACGCCTGTTCGACCGTGCGCTGGAATGGCGGCCTGTCCTTCCCGATCCAGTCGGGCCATGGCTGCATCGGCTGTTCCGAAGACGGTTTCTGGGACAATGGTTCCTTCTACGACCGGCTCACCAACATTCATCAATTCGGTATCGAGGCCAACGCTGATGATGTCGGCCTCGCCGCCGCCGGCGTAGTTGGCGCCGCCGCCGCGGCCCATGCCGGCGTTAGCGTAATCAAGCGCATGAGCGAAAAGGGAGGTCAGGAATAATGGCTACAATTCAAACGCCAAACGGCTTTGCGCTCGACAATTCCGGCCAGCGTGTCGTCGTCGATCCCTTGACGCGGATCGAGGGGCATATGCGCTGCGAGGTCAATGTCGATGATGACAATATGATCCGCAACGCGGTCTCCACCGGCACCATGTGGCGTGGGCTGGAGGTTATACTGAAGGGCCGCGACCCGCGCGATGCCTGGGCATTCACGCAGCGTATTTGCGGTGTGTGCACCGGCACCCACGCCCTGACGTCCGTGCGCTGTGTTGAGGACGCTCTGGGTGTCGAGATCCCGGACAACGCCAATTCGATCCGCAACATCATGCAGCTCTGCCTGCAGTGTCATGACCATCTGGTCCATTTCTATCACCTGCACGCGCTCGACTGGGTCAATCCGGTGACGGCGCTGAAAGCCGATCCGAAAGCGACGTCGGAATTGCAGAGATCGGTCTCGCCGAAACATCCCAAATCGTCACCGGGCTATTTCCGCGACATTCAAAACCGTTTGTTGAAATTCGTGGAAAGCGGCCAGCTGGGTCCGTTCAAGAATGGCTACTGGACCAATCCGGCCTATCTGCTGCCGCCCGAAGCCAATCTGATGGCGGTAACCCACTATCTGGAGGCGCTCGATTTCCAGACCCAGATCATGAAAATCCGCACCGTCTACGGCGGCAAGGATCCGCATCCGAACTGGATGGTCGGCGGCGTTCCCTGCGCCATTAACGTCGATGGTGTGGGCGCGGTCGGCGCGGTCAATATGGAGCGGTTGAATTTCGTTTCCTCGATCATCGATCAGACCATTGAGTTCATCGACAATGTGTACATTCCGGACATTTTGGCGGTCGGGCAGTTCTACAAGGGCTGGCTCTATGGAGGCGGCCTGTCCGGCAAGTCGGTGCTCTCCTATGGCGACATTCCGGACAACGCCAACGACTTCTCGCCGGATAATCTGATGTTGCCGCAAGGCGCCATCATCGACGGCAATCTGAAAGAAGTGCATCCGGTCGATCTGCGCGATCCGGAGCAGATTCAGGAGTTCGTGCCGCACTCCTGGTACAAATATCCCGATGAAAGCAAGGGGCTGCACCCCTGGGACGGCATCACCGAGCCGAACTATGAGCTGGGCCCTAATACCAAGGGCACCAAGACCAACATCGAAGAGATCGACGAGGGCGGCAAATATTCCTGGATCAAGGCGCCGCGCTGGCGCGGTCACGCCATGGAAGTCGGCCCGCTGGCCCGTTATATCGTCGGCTACGCCTCGGGGCGCGAGGACATTACCGAGCAGATCAATCTTGTTTTGAAGACGCTGGATGTACCGGTCGGCGCACTCTTCTCCACGCTCGGACGCACCGCCGCCCGCGCGCTGGAGGCGCAATGGGCCGGTTACAAGATGCGTTACTTCCAGGACAAGCTGGTCGCCAACATCAAGGCCGGCGATTCCTCCACCGCCAATGTGGCGAACTGGGATCCGCAGACCTGGCCGAAGGAGGTCAAGGGCGTCGGTTTCACCGAGGCGCCGCGCGGTGCGCTGGCGCATTGGATCAAGATCAAGAACACCAAGATCGATCTCTACCAATGCGTTGTGCCAACGACCTGGAACGGAAGTCCGCGCGACAATCAAGGCAACATCGGAGCTTTCGAAGCGTCACTGTTGAACACCAAGGTGGAGCGGGCCGAAGAGCCGGTCGAGATATTGCGCACCATTCACAGCTTTGATCCCTGCCTCGCTTGCTCGACCCATGTCATGAGCGAGGACGGCAAGGAGTTGGCGCGGGTCAAGGTCCGCTGAGTGTGGGGGAGGATAGAAAGATGACAAAAAAATTGCTTTTGATGTTAGCCGTCTCTGCAGCGGCGTTCACCGCGACACCGGCGTTGGCCCATAGCGGGGCCGGCGCGGCAACCGGCTTTGCCGCCGGTCTGGCTCACCCGGTGCTGGGTTTGGGACAGTGGTTGGCAATGCTCGCCATCGGCATCGGTTTGGGACTTGTCACGGGTGATTGGCGCAGAGGTCAGGTCTGGCCGGCGCTGTTCGCCGCTGGGATCGGTTCTGTGACGATCTTCGCGCTGCTGCACGGACATATCCACGCCCTGGAAGCCGTGGCCGCGCTCGCCGCCTATTTCGCCGGGTACACTCTCGCCCCGCGCATCCCGAATGCAATCGGCAGCGTCCCGGGTCAACAGCTCGTGCTCTCGTCCATCGCAACGCAGGCGCTCGGAACCTTTGTTGCCTTGGCCGGCGGCGCCATGCTGGCATTGTAAGGAGGTCCGAAATGTCGAGCGATACAAAGACTGCGGCGTCCTCCGCGCAAACCCAGGAAGCGGTCTATGTCTATGAGGCGCCGGTGCGGCTATGGCACTGGATCAACGCCTTTGCCATCCTGGCGCTGGGAGTGACGGGCTACTTTATTGCAAGCCCGCTACCGACCATGCCCGGTGAGGCAAGCGACAATTACCTGATGGGGTATATCCGCTTCGTCCATTTCGCGGCCGGCTATATCCTCATCGTAGGATTTCTGCTGCGGCTCTACTGGGCCATTGTTGGCAATCACCACGCCCATCAGCTCTTTATTCCGATGGTATGGAGCGGAACTTGGTGGAAGGAAGTCTGGCACGAAGTGAAATGGTACGCGTTCATGGTGCGCGAACCGAAAAAATATATCGGACACAATCCGCTGGCGACCCTGGTCATGCATATCATGTTCGTCTGGGGCATGGTCTTTATGATGGTCACCGGCCTTGCTCTTTACGGTGAGGGCGCGGGCATGGATTCCTGGCAATTTGCCCTCTTCTCAAGCTGGGTCATTCCGCTGTTCGGCAACAGCCAGGATCTGCACACCCTCCATCATCTGGGTATGTGGTACATGGCCTGCTTCATCATCATCCATGTCTATGTGGCGATCCGCGAGGACATCATGTCCCGGCAGAGTATGGTCAGCTCGATGATTTCCGGCTGGCGCATGTTCAAGGACAACCGGCCGGTGGATGACCTGGACTGAAGTTTCTCGCTCCAAGGCAAAGGGAGGCCCTGCTTCGGCGGGGCCTCTTTTTTTTGCGGAAGCCGGGTTTTGCGGACCTCGCAAACCGGCTTCGCGAAACAGCTTGTCGGTTTGCCGCTGTTCTGTAAGCGCCTCAACCGGGTCACTGCAAGTCACCACAGACATCAGGTCGATCCTTGGCAAAAATGTATTGTAGATTATCAATGCCAACTCATAATGTAATAATATCTTCCAGTTTCATGACAGAAGGAGCAGAAATCACGACCAAATAATGCTGCGGGATTCCAGCAGTTTGGCACCCTGAAGCCGGCATCCCGCCCATTGGCCCCGCTTTTGCAGGGTTAATGCAAACTAAAAAGAAAGATTGGGGAGGGTCATGGAAAAAGCGCCTCGGGCACTGGTCCTGGGCATCGGTAACCTGCTCTGGGCCGATGAGGGGTTTGGCGTGCGGGCTGTCGAGGTCCTGAACGCGCAGTATGAGTTTCCTTCAAATGTCACGCTTATGGATGGCGGCACCCAGGGCATCTATCTGGTGCAGCATGTGCGCGACGCCGATATTCTCGTCGTCTTCGACGCGGTCGACTACGGGCTTGCCCCCGGCACGATGAAGCTGGTGGAGGGCGAGGAAGTTCCCAAATTCCTCGGCGCCAAGAAAATGAGCCTGCATCAGACCGGATTCCAGGAAGTCCTGGCGATGGCCGAGATGATGGGCGACTACCCGGAGCATGTATTTCTCATCGGCGTGCAGCCGGTCGAGCTGGAGGACTATGGCGGAAGCCTGCGCCCCAAAGTCAAGGCGCGGATCGAACCGGCAATTGCGAAAGCGTTGGCCTATCTGAAGGCG
>JAJFHO010000251.1 GCA_021775575.1 Hyphomicrobiales bacterium | reverse complement strand
TTTCCGGGGCGGTTGCTCCTTCGGCGCCAGCTTGGCCGGCCTCTCCCGCAGGGATCGTCTGGTCATATGTCCGCCACCGCTACCGGCAGCTCACTGAACCATAGAATGTCAGCGCGGCAAGTCAACTCACGCACTCGTCAGGCAATATCGGCAAATGGTCTTAGGGTCCAGACCGCAGGACCTAACCTGCTCCCGGCGCAGTACGGTCAAAGGCCACGAATAGCTGGTAATCGCTCGGCGTGGCACCGGCCGGCAACGGTATGGCAATCTCACGAACAATCGAGAAGAAGCCAATTGGATTCTCAGCCGTTATTGTCACCGCCAACTGGATTTTCTGCGTCGAGACGATAGTGTTCGTCCGGTCCGTAATATGCATTTTTACCGGCAAGCTGAATCGCCCGGGCCGGCCGCGCGGCCCCAAAAGGACTTTCCCGGCAAAGCCGTATTTCACATTGATCTTGTTGGGAAAAATCTTGCATTCGCGCGCTGTCTTGGTGATTTCGCCTCTGTGCTGGATGGCCAATCCGTCACCGACCCGGCCGATTTCATAAATTGTCAGAAGCCGGTCCCGCGGCCATACATTGAAGCGGGGACAGTGCGTGGCGGCGGCGGCCAGATCGACCTGGCTCCCGGTTTCGGTCTTCGCGGCTTCAAGCAAACGCTCCTCGGAAACGGAAGGATCGCGCGCCGACTTCTTCTTGTCCGAAGAGCGGAAGGGAGAGGTAATCTGCGACATTGCGCACGCCGACAGGACAATGCCGACGATCATGCACAGGACCAAACGAGACGCCAACTTCAAGGCCGGTATGCTACGAAATTTCACTACGCCCTCGTTCGCCATCTTGACATGCTTTCCCCACCGCCCTGTATAAGCTCGGGACACGCATTCTGATACGCACTTTTCGATCTTTGTTTTTGTGACAAGTTTTCCGAACCTATCTCTCGCGACGCACTATCGCAAGTGTCGAATGGAGCGGCGTCAAAGCCTAAGACCAGAACATGATACACGACGAATCTTCCAGTGTTTACAACAGTTCGGGCCGTTCAGGCTCGCGGCCGCCCTTGACAATCCTGCTCGCCGCTCCGCGCGGATTCTGTGCCGGTGTGGATCGCGCGATCCAGATTGTCGAGCTTGCCCTGAAAAAGTTCGGCGCGCCCGTCTATGTCCGGCACGAAATCGTTCACAACCGCTATGTGGTTGACAGTCTTCGCTCCAAAGGCGCCATTTTCGTGGAGGAATTGGACGAAATTCCGGATACTGACGCACCCGTGATCTTCTCCGCGCATGGCGTGCCGAAATCCGTTCCCCGGGATGCGGCGGAAAAGAAGTTGTTTTACCTCGACGCAACTTGTCCGCTGGTATCCAAGGTTCATGTGGAAGCCGAGCGGCTGCATGCGAGCGGGCTGGAAATTGTTCTGATCGGTCACAAAGGGCATCCGGAGGTCATCGGGACCATGGGCCAGCTTCCCGAAGGAACGGTCAGACTTGTCGAGTCCGCACGTGACGCAAACGAGTTTGAACCCGCCGATCCGGATCACCTCGCCTATATCACGCAGACAACCTTGTCCGTCGACGATACCGAGAAGATTGTCCGCATTCTGTGTTCCAGGTTTCCCGCGATCGTAGGGCCGCACAGGGAGGACATCTGTTATGCGACGACGAACCGCCAGTCGGCCGTCAAGAAGATCGCGGCGCGCTGCGACCGGCTAATCGTGGTCGGCGCTCCCAACAGTTCGAACTCGCAACGGCTGGTCGAGGTGGCGCAGAAAGCCGGCTGTAACCAAGCCAATCTGCTGCAGCGCGCGGCAGACATAGAGTGGAGCGCTTTCGACGGCGTAAGCACCATCGGGATCACAGCCGGCGCTTCCGCTCCGGAAATACTTGTGGATGAAATGATCGCGGCATTCGGCGAACGCTTTGACGTGACCGTCGAGGCGATTACCACAGCGGATGAAAATATTTCCTTCAAGCTCCCGCGTGAGTTGCGCGACACGCGCGCGCAATAGGGTCGAACAATGGCCGTATACACGGAAGTGTCCGACGAGGAACTTATCGACTTTCTCGCGACCTACAATCTCGGAGACCTGCTTTCCTGCAAGGGGATCGCCGAAGGCGTGGAAAACACCAACTACCTGATTCATACGTCCGCCGGGCCGCATATTCTCACATTGTACGAAAAGCGCGTCGCGCGCGGAGACCTTCCTTATTTCCTTGGTTTGATGGAGCATCTCTCGAGCGCGGGGATAACCTGTCCGCTTCCGGTCCGCGACCGGGACGGTGAGATGCTGCGGGAACTGGCCGGCAGACCGGCGGCGATCATCACATTTCTGGAAGGTGTCTGGATTCGCAACCCGCGACCTGAGCATTGCAGCGAGTTGGGCCAGGCGCTGGCGCGCATGCATCTCGCCGGTCAAAGTTATTCGCGGACCCGCGCCAACTCCCTGTCGGCGGCGGCGTGGCAACCTTTATTCGATAGTTTTGGAACCGACGCGGATTCGATAGCCCAAGATTTGAGCAGCGAGTTGGAGAATGAAATAGGCGATCTTGAAAACAGCTGGCCGCACTCCCTTCCAGCCGGCGTGATCCATGCCGACCTGTTTCCCGACAACGTATTTTTTCTGGGTAAGAGAATCTCCGGGTTCATCGATTTTTATTTCGCCTGCAACGACATGCTGGCCTATGACGTCGCAATCTGCCTGAATGCCTGGTGCTTCGAGAAGGACAACTCCTTCAACATCACAAAGGCCAGAGCGCTACTAGCCGCCTACAATCAGATTCGCCCGTTGACCGGCGAAGAATATGATGCACTTCCAGTCTTGGCGCGCGGCGCGGCAATGCGCTTCCTCCTCACCCGCATTTTCGACTGGTTGAATGTGGCAGGCGACGCATTGGTGCGGCCCAAGGATCCGCTTGAATATGTCCGCAAGCTCCGCTTCCACAAATCGGTGACTTCGGCCAGAGACTATGGACTTGGAGGCGATTGATGGCGCAGCATGGCAAGAATGTGACGATCTATACCGATGGCGCCTGCTCGGGCAATCCCGGACCGGGCGGATGGGGGGCCGTGCTGGTCCATAATGCTCACAGAAAGGAAATCAGCGGAGGCGAAGCCGAGACAACCAACAACCGGATGGAATTGCTGGCCGCCATCGAAGCCCTCAATGCGTTGAAAGACGAATGCGCGGTCGACCTCCACACTGATTCCAAATATCTGCGCGAGGGCATCACCAGCTGGATCGAGAATTGGAAGCGCAACGGCTGGCGCACATCGAACAAGAAACCGGTCAAGAATATCGATCTATGGCAAATGCTCGAGCAGGCGCGCGAACGTCACAATGTTCGCTGGCACTGGGTGAAGGGCCACGCCGGTCATCCCGAGAATGAACGCGCCGATGAGCTGGCCCGCAAAGGCATGAAACCCTATTACTGATTGCTGATTGCTGGCTCCCGGCCCCGTTTACATCTCGGCCAGCAACGCCTCCGCGCTGGTCGCCTCGAGCATACCGCGGCCGGTCTCGATCTTGAGGACCTTTATCATGCCGTCATCGACGAGCATGGCGTATCGCTGGGAGCGAATCCCCAGACCGATCTCGCTCGCGTCGAAAACGAGACCGGTGGCCTTGGTGAAATCTGCGCTGCCGTCGGCAAGAAACAGGATTTTGCCATCCGCGCCTGTTGCCTTCGCCCATGCGTCCAACACGAACACGTCGTTGACGGAGATGCAGACAACGCTGTCAATTCCCTTCGCCTTGAGGGCGTCGAGATTGTCCAGGAAATTGGGGACATGCTGCGCGTGACAGGTCGGCGTAAATGCACCGGGCACCGCGAAAAGCGCTACCTTCTTGCCCCCGAAAGCAGCATTGGTGGTCATCGTGTCGGGGCCGTCCGGCGTCATGACCTTGAAGACGGCATCAGGCAGCTTGTCGCCAACATTTAGAGTCATCCTGCTTCCTTCCTGAAACACATTGTCGCGGGTCCGCACAATATCGGCCTGACCGGCGGAGGCAAGCCGATTATTCTCGCGGCGCATTCAACCCCGTTCTAATCAACTATGCGGGTTGTCTCCCGGTTTCCCTCCGGCGAGACCAGGGTAAAGGTGAGCATCTTGCCCTTCAATTCCTTCGGATCGTCGCCTTTGGCCAGATCGACCATAAAGCGTACACGCCCTCCAGGTGCATCCTTCACCCGTTTCGTCAGCGGAATATAGAGCGGCGGCGGAACGTCGATGAACAAATCGCCCTTGCCGGCATCTCCGGAAAATACCGCATCGACCGTAATTTGCGGGCGGGGCTGGTCCAGGTTGATCTCGATGCCGGCCACCGAGGGACCTGGCATGCCGGAAGCTATTTTCGCGGGAACAAGTGCCAGATATTTGGAAAGCAGCGACTCATGCGGCGTCGCCTTTGCACCCAGCGTCAGTTTGAGTTCCGCCTCCGCGGGCGCACAGATGTCCTTGCAGACCGCGAAGTAGAACTTTACTTTGATATCAACGCGTTTACCCGCATCTATGGGTTCGACGGCAAGTGGAAAAACAACTTCGTCTTGATAGCCAATGGACGAACCGAACGGATCGGCGAAGCGCTCGGGACCGGGCCACAATATGCGCACCGACTTGATGTTGCGCGATCCCGACCAGTCCAAGCTGGGCGGCAATCCTGCGTCACCGGGGCTGCGCCAATAGGTTTTCCATTTTTTGTCGAGCCGAAGATGAATGCCGGCAAAAAGAACGCTTCTCCCGTCGAGACCGCGTTTCTTCGCCGAGATGAGACGCAATTCACTGTGAAAGGTCTTCACCCACGGGGTTTGCGGCTGCGCCGCCCGCGCCGGCGAGATATAGAGGGCGAGAACCAAAGCCAGGATCAAGCGCCCAACAAATGACATGCGTTGCCGTTTCAATTCACTGTTCCGCTCGGTTCAGAGTTTCACTTGACGGTCAATGTAAGCTCTGTTGGCTAAAATTTCGACACCGGACCAAACATAGATTTTCACGCTTGTGTGACGCGTTGGCAACGTGGCGTGACCGGATTGCAGGGAACGCGGCGCGAAACCCTTCACAAGGGGGGTGCAGGACAGGTAAACTCAGTGTCATGGGCTCTCAGCACGAATTCAATGAAACCACGCCAACATCGATCTATCTCGATGGCCAGCTGCTTGTCGCCATGCCCGCGATGGCCGACCCTCGTTTTTCGCGATCCGTCATTTATCTGTGCGCCCATTCCCCCGATGGCGCGATGGGGATCATCATCAACCAGCACGCACCGCATATCAATTTCTGCGATTTGCTGGAGCAGCTCAATATCGCCTCGCAAGCCGAGAGCATTCGCATGCCGAATAATCTGAAAGGCATGGCGGTGCATGTTGGCGGACCGGTGGAAACCG
>JAJFHO010000026.1 GCA_021775575.1 Hyphomicrobiales bacterium | reverse complement strand
GGGCAGTTGCGGCGTAGCGGCGGCGGGCGGCGGCTCGCTGGTTGCAGCCCGAGGCTGCGGCGGCTCTGGCGTCGCGGCAGGCTGCGCAGCGCTCGCATCTGCCGCAAGCGGCCCCTGCTCCTCGCGCAGGATTTCCAGCATCTTAGGCTTCGGGAAACCGTCGACCTTCAGCTTCTTTTCTTTCTGTAATTTGCGGATCGCCGCGCGTGTCTTGGAGCCGAGCACGCCGTCGACCTCGCCGATGACGTAGCCGCGCTGGATCAGGCGTTTTTGCAGTTCGAAGCGCTCCGGCTCATCGAGCGCGCGCACGCCGTCGGGCCAGGGCTTCTCGAAAGCCGGCACGCCGAGAAAGCGGTCGGAGAGATGCGAGACCGACAGCGCATATTTATGCGACGCGTTGTAGCGCATGACGACGCGGAAATTATCAAGCAGCAGAAGGGCGGGGCCCTTCCGGCCGCCGGGCAGATAGAGATAGGCGCGGTCTTGCCCGCGCGGAAATTCCTGGCCGCGCACACGCTTCACTCCCAGCGCCTTCCAGCGGGCGATGGAGCGGGAGTTGCGCCGCCCGGCATATTTCGCGCTGACGCGTTTGGGGAGCACAACCTCATAGCCCCAGGTGGGCCCGCGCTTCCAGCCGTTGCGGGCGAGATAGTTTGCCGTTGAGGCGAGCGCGTCGGGTGGCGTCTCCCAGATGTCGCGCTTGCCGTCGCCATCAAAGTCGACGGCGAATTTGAGATAGTTGGAGGGGAGCAGCTGCGTATAGCCGAGCGCGCCGGCCCAGGACCCCATAATCTTGTCCGGCGTGATATAGCCGCGCTCCAGCATTTTCAGCGCCGCGAGCAGCTCGCTGCGCCCGAACTTCTTGCGCCGTCCCGTATAGGCCAGCGTGGAGAGCGCGCGGATCACATTCTTGTCGCCCATGAACTGGCCGAAATTGGTCTCCATGCCCCAGATCGCCACGAGCACCTGTTTGTCGACGCCGTATTTCTTCTCGATCGCCGCCAGCTCGCTTTTGTATTTCTCCAGCATCTCTGAACCGATACGGATGCGGGTATCGGTAACCGTCAGGGCCAGATAATGCGATGCCGGCAGCACGAATTCCGGCTGATGCGCGTCTTTCTTGATGACATCCGGGTCGGGTTCCAGCCCCTTGAAGGCGGCGTCGTAGGTCGCCTGCGAAATCCCGTTCCTTTTCGCCACCGGCCAGAAGCTCTCGACAAAGCGTTTGTATCTGGCGTCCGCGGCAAGCGCCTCGGCGGCGGACAGGCCAAGAGTGCCGGCCGCGAACGCCAACGCGCACAGCATCGACAACAGGCTCACACGTTTTTTCCGCTTCATTGACGCAACCCCCACACTTCAGCCCCGCGCTGCCGCTTCTGCCATGTCCGCGACCCGCTCCATCATGGGACTGCCGGGCGCAGTCAGCGCATCGACGATCGAAAAATGGTGGCCGCCGGGAATTTCGGCAAATTCGGCGTTCACGCCTTCGCTTCTCCAGCGCCCGATCAAATCCCGCGACTGGCGCTTGAATTCATCGCTTTCCTGGCCGCCCACGGCTGCCACAAATTCCCTGTCCCGCGCGGGCGCGGGCCAGCAAAACGGGCTTGCCTCCCGCGCGCCTTCCTCGCTCAGTCCGAGATCCTCATTCACGCTCGTCTTGCGTACCGGCGTCAGATCGTAAATCCCGCTCACCGCATAGGCGCAGCGCACCAGATCGTCCGGGACGCCATCGACTCCCGACCAGTCGGTGGCAAACATACAGGCCGTCAAATGCCCGCCGGCGGAATGTCCGGCGATGACGGGGTGCTGTCCCGTCCGCTCCCAGAGTTTCGCAAGGAAGCCCCGCATCTGGGCGATAATCTCCATGATCGTCACGGTGGGGCAGTGATCGTAGGAAGGAATTGCGACCGAAATGCCGCGCTCGTTCAGCGGCCGAGCCACATGGGAGAATGTCTCGCGGCCGCGCGAGCGCCAGTAACCGCCATGAATATAGACGGCCAGCGGTTCCGCCCCGTCCGCACCCCTGCCGGGGAAGAAATCAAACCGCGTCCGTTCGCCCGGGCCATAGGGAATATCAAGCTCCGCAGCCGCGCCGGCACGATAGTCGCGCGCATGCACATCCCAGGCGTCGGAGAACTTGGCGTGACCGGGAATGGCCAAGCGGCTGTTATATTGGACCTCATAGTCGATCGCGTCGTTCATGGGGCCCATGGGTATAACATCGGCACGCGGCGCGGAAGGCTGAAATGCTGTCAGGACGGCGTCTCCGATGCGCCGCCCGCGCTGTGCCGGCAAAGCGGGGTTTGCATTTTTTTTGGGCAGCCCGGCGGGGCAGTTTGCCTATTTCAGTGGCAACTCACCATGGGCACACGACCCTTACACCGAGGCTCTCCGCAGGTAACCTGCTGTTTTTTCTACGTAATTACGATTGCCCAATTTTCTGGCATGGGTCTTGAGAAGCGGCTCGCAACGAATGGCACGGGCGTAAAAGCCGCGAGCCGGCAAACGGGAGGGGACCGCTTCAATGATCGACGCCGCCAATACCGCCTGGATTTTAACATCCACGGCCCTGGTCCTGTTCATGACAATTCCGGGCCTTGCGCTGTTTTACGCGGGGCTGGTGCAGTCCCGCAATGTGCTCTCGGTGCTGATGCACTGTTTCTCGATCACTTGCCTCGCCTCGCTGCTCTGGCTCGCCGGCGTCTACTCGCTCGCCTTCGCCGAGGGAAACGCCTATGTCGGCGATTTAAGCAAATTCTTCCTCGCCGGCATCGGCCGCGACGCGCCCTATCCGGGCACGTCCATCCCCGAAACCGTGTTCTTCATGTTCCAGATGACCTTCGCGATCATCACCCCGGCGCTGATCGTGGGCGCCTATGTCGAGCGCATAAAGTTCGGGCCCATGCTTGCCTTCTCGGCCCTGTGGCTGATTTTCGTCTATGCACCGGTCGCCCATTGGGTCTGGGGCGGCGGCTGGCTTGCCGGTATGGGCGTCATGGACTTCGCCGGTGGCCTGGTGGTGCATCTCACCGCCGGCGTTTCGGCGGTCGTGCTGGTGATGGTCCTGGGGCCCCGCCGGGGCTTTCCGGGCGAGGTCAAGCCGCCCCATGCGCCGTGGATGACCATGGTCGGCGCGTCCATGCTGTGGGTCGGCTGGTTCGGCTTCAATGCCGGAAGCGCGCTTGCCGCCGGGGGTGACGCGGGCATGGCGCTTGCCGTGACCCATATTTCGGCCGCCACGGCCTCGCTGGTCTGGCTGGTGATCGAATGGCTGAAATTCGGCAAGCCGAGCCTGATCGGCCTCGTAACCGGCACAATCGCCGGATTGGCGACTATCACGCCGGCATCCGGATTTGTCGGCCCGGCCGGCGCGGTCGTCATCGGGCTCGCCGGAGGGTTGATTTGTTTCCTGTGCGTTCATCTCGTCAAGAACCGTCTCAGAATCGACGATTCGCTCGACGTGTTTGCCGTCCATGGCGTTGGCGGCGCGACCGGCGTGGTACTGGTGTCCTTCCTGGTGGACACGTCTTTCGGCGGCGCGGGGCTGGCCGACGGCGTCACCATCGGCGCTCAGTTCGCCGTCCAGATGACCGGCCTGGCCGCGGTCGCAGTCTGGTCCGTTGTCGCCACCTACATCATTGTCAAGGCGATCCAGATGGTTGCCGGTCTGCGTGTAACGAATGATGAGGAGCTTGAAGGTCTCGACATTACCGGGCATGGCGAAACCGCCTACAATCCCTAGGCCCGCGTCAACCGGGCTCAGGGCCAAGCGACATTCTTAGCTTCATGACCTAGCGAACGAGAGCGACCCTTTTCTGGCCCGCCATTTCTATATTCATAGCGGTCGATGTCGCCTGGGCGGTGCCGTAGGGCGTCGGGATCGATACGTGATAGGGCACATACATCCGGCCTTCCGGCGTCGGGATCAGCCAGACCTCGATGTCGTCGGTTTGCGACATGAAAACGGTGTTGCTGGCCGCCGGTTTGTGCCCGGCCACGGGGATGAATTTAACCCGGCAGATCACGGCCGGACCCACATAGCCCGACTTGCCTTTCCGGACGACGCGAACAGTGCGCTTGTGCGACAGCTGCAGATCGAAGCGGTAGAGTCCGTCATAAACCGGCACGCGCTTATTGCAGACCGAGTCATGCTGCCCGGGGCGCTTCGCCTGCGCTGAATAGAACAACGCGGTCAGTGGGTCGAGCACGCCCTTGACATGTTTGTTGGTCACCGGCACCGCCGTGGACGAAATCTTGATCGGCGGCTGCGAGGCAACTTCGCTGACCGAGCCACCGTTAAATTTCATAACCAGCTGGCCCTTCTTTTTCTTGCTCTGGAAGCTAAAGGAAAAGGCACTCGGCAGCGGTCCGGTCTTGGATATTACGCCTGAACTCGCCGTGCCGCCCTTCAACTCGAAAATCAGACCGGCCAGAAATCTGAGATCGCCCTGGCCCTGCAGGGAGTAGCGGCCTTCCTGCACATTCGACCAAATCTTGAAATGGCCGAGCGACAATCCGGCGAAGCGCAACTGATAGACGGCCGAGATCTTTCCCGGAGCGCTTTGAATTTGCGCCGCGGGAGCCGGCGCGGGCGCGAACAGGCCCGCCGACCCGAACAGGAAGCCCGACACCATCACAGCTCGTGCAATAGGAGATGCAAGACGAATATGCATCGACGCCTTCTTGTTTCGCGCGCACTCAATACAGTCGTTTAGTGAAGCACCGCAATTTCGATCAATACCAACCCTTATTCACCGAATTCGTCAATTATGTGTTAGCGCCCGCCTCATAACATAACAGATGCCCCGCCTGCTGCGGGTTGACGCTCTGCTCCAGGGTCCGTATATCTTCGCGCCATCCGCACTGGTTGGGTGCGGCGTTTCCTTATTTCAGTCCAAGGAGCAGAATCATGGCCCGCCGTTGCGAGCTAACCGGCAAAGATGTGCTGACCGGCAACAATGTGAGCCATGCTCACAACAGGACCCGGCGCCGTTTTCTGCCAAACCTTTGCAATGTCAGTCTGATGAGCGAGACGCTTGGCCGTCCGGTGCGGCTGCGGATTTGCGCGAGCGCACTTCGCACTGTCGAGCATCGCGGCGGCATCGACCGCTTCCTGGCCAAGGCGAAAGCCGCCGATCTGTCGCTCAGGGCGCGCCGCTTGAAGCGCCAGATAGAAAAGTCTCAGGTCTCCGCCAGCTAGCTGTATGCTGTTTGCCCGGCCACACGTTCGCGCCGAGGCCCCGACACCTTGCTGAGGGTTCTGTATCTTGCCGAGGGCTCCGTGCCACCATGGCCGACAGCGACGACAGCAGCGGCACCAGGCGCCCCGCCGGGCCTGACATTGGTGCGGCCAAGTCCACGCCCCTGCACCGAAAATGTTACGCCCCCGCGGCGGATCGCAATCGCGAGCCGATCGTCTCTGTCCTGAAGCGGATTCTTCCTCGCGAAGGACGGGTGCTCGAGATTGCCAGCGGAACCGGCCAGCATGTGGTCGCCTTCGCCCGCGCCTTGCCGGCGTTGAAGTGGTGTCCCAGCGACGCGGATGCGGATGCGCGGGGCAGTATCTCCGCATGGATAGAGGATGCCGGCCTGCCCAATATCCGCCAGCCCCAGGCTCTCGATGTAACGGCGCCGGACTGGCCTGAGCGGTTTGAGGCGGCCGTTGACGCAGTCCTCGCCATCAATCTCATTCATATCTCGGCCTGGGCGGCGACGGAGGGGCTGATGCGCGGCGCCGGTGCGCTGCTGGCGCCGGGCGGGCTGCTTTATTTGTATGGGCCCTTCAAGCGGTGCGGGGTGCACACCGCGCCGAGCAACGCCGCCTTCGACGCCAGTCTGCGCGCGCAAAATACCGAATGGGGCGTGCGCGAGATAAGCGATGTCGAGGCTGAAGCCGGAAAGCACGGGCTGAGCCTGGCCGAGATCGTCGAGATGCCGGCCAATAATCTGTCGCTCGTCTTCACGAAAGCCTGACCGGCGGAGCGGCGTCTATTGGTCCGGCAGCGCGAACTGCATCAGCAGCGTGCGCTGAAAACGCAGGTTGAAATTGTCATCCGATATAATCGTCAGGATCGTGCGGCCCGCGCCGTCACGGTGAACCGCGATCCCTTCCATATTGTCGATCTCGCGCGTGTCGTCGGTTTCGAGCAGAATATCGCCATCGAGCAGGGCACCGGGTTTGACCGTCTGCGCCTTGATGCGCCTTATCCGGAATTTCACGCCTTCGCTGAAGCGGAAGCGGCGTTCGAGCACAATCAGATCGCCGCCGGGCAGGCTGGTCATGTCGGTCACCGCAAAGCCGCCAATCTGTTTGAGCCGGACGGCCCCCGGCTTCTTGCCGCCGATCAGCCAGCCGGCGGTATCGGCTTCTTCGTCGGCGTCCTCCTGGAGCATCGCCAGGAGCTTGCCCTTCGAGGGTCCCGCGCGCAGCGGCGCGATGGCCTCAAGCCCCTTATTGCCTTTCGCCGCTTTTGCCCGTGGCGGCAACGGCAAGTGCCGCTTGGCCGCGCCGATGCCTTTTTGCGTCACCGGGACAACGGCAATACGGTGGCGTTGTTCGAAGGAGATGTAGGCCTCTCCGGTAATCATACCGGGCCGGGCGAAAGCGATGGCCTCGGAGTCCGCGTTTTTCCCTCCGCTCAGGACCTTCCCATCCCGCCCCCTTAGCGGTCCGACGACCGCATCGACGAGCTTCTCGATTCGCCCGCCGCGATAGACGAGCTTCGCCGCGAGCCACGATCCGGCGTCGGATAGGGCCAGCAGGCGGGTGCCGGTCTTGTCGATCGCCAGCCCGGAAAAGCCGCCAAAAAGAGGCGATTCAGACCTGATCTCGACGCTGCCGAGCCAGTCGAGCTTGCCGAACCGGATCTGCTCGGTTGCGTTGAGGTCGAACGGCACCTGTTTTGCGATGACGGTAATTGCGCGCGGGGCGCTCAGGCTTATTTCCGGCTTGCGGGCCGGGGCCTGCGTGGCGGCAACAACGATCAGGCCGAGCGCGGCCAGCATCACCACTGCGCCGCGGCGCGGATGTGCCCGTATCAATGCGGACGCCCGGCGCGGCGGCGTTGCGCCATTGCAATGCGCTGGGCGCTCTGCTGGACGCCGCCCTCGTCGAACAGCTCGGCCAGTTTGTCGGTCAGTGCCCCAGCCAGCTCCTCCGCGTCGGTGATGGTCACCGCGCGGCGGTAATAGCGGGTTACGTCGTGGCCGATCCCGATGGCAATCAGTTCGACCGGCGAGCGGGTTTCAATCTCCTCGATGACCTGCCTGAGATGCTGCTCCAGATAACAGCCCGAATTGACCGACAGCGTGGAATCGTCGACCGGCGCGCCGTCTGAAATCATCATCAGAATACGCCGCTGCTCGGGGCGCCCGAGAAGGCGCTTGTGCGCCCAGGCAAGAGCCTCGCCGTCGATATTCTCCTTCAGCAGCCCTTCGCGCATCATCAGACCCAGGCTGCGGCGCGCGCGCCGCCAGGGCGCATCCGCCGGTTTGTAGATGATGTGGCGCAGATCGTTCAGTCGGCCGGGAGAGGACGGCTTGCCGGCGGCGAGCCATTCCTCGCGCGACTGTCCGCCTTTCCAGGCACGGGTGGTGAAGCCGAGAATTTCGACCTTCACGCCGCACCGCTCCAGCGTGCGCGCCAGGATATCCGCGCAGCAGGCCGCGACCATGATCGGCCGGCCGCGCATGGAGCCGGAATTATCGAGCAGGAGCGTCACCACCGTATCGCGGAAATCGGTATCGCGCTCATGCTTGAAGGAAAGCGCATGCATCGGATCGATGATGACGCGCGTCAGCCGGGCGGCATCCAGGACGCCCTCTTCCAGATCGAAGTCCCAGCCGCGATTCTGCTGCGCCAGCAGCCGGCGCTGCAAGCGGTTGGCGAGGCGCGCCACCGCGCCATGCAAGCTCTGAAGCTGCTTGTCGAGAAAACTCCTGAGCCTTTCAAGCTCATCCGCGTCACACAATTCGTCGGCGGCGATGGTTTCGTCATGCGCACGGGAGAATATGTCGTAGCCGAAGGCCTGCGGCGCGTCGAGCACCGACAGGTTCGGCCGCCGGGGCTCCGCTTCGCGCTGCGAGGCATCGCCTTCCGCATCGGCATCCATCTGGTCGAGGTCGCCGAAATCGTTCAGCTCCATTTCGTCGCTGCCCTCGCTTTCGCCCTGCGCCTGGTCGTCGGCCATGAGATCGCTGCGCTCCGCGCCCTCGCCGTCCTCGCCGCCCTCCTCCGACTGCTTGTCCGACTGTGAGGAATCCTCACCCTCGCCGTCTTGTTCCGCCCCCTCTTCAAGCTCGTCGGCGAGATTCAGCTCGCTCAGCACATTGCGCAGCAGCCTGCCGAAGGCCGACTGGTCCTCGATCAGATCGCCAAGCTGTTCGAGCGTGGCTCCCGAGCGCTGCTCGATCCAGGACCGCCAGATGTCGACCATCGGCTGCGCCTTCTCCGGCGGCGCCTCGCCGGTCAGGCGTTCGCGCACCATCAGCGCCAGCGCCTCGTCGAGCGGCGCCTCGGCGCGGTCGGCAATCTGGTCGTAGTTCGTGCGTTCATACTGCCCGGTGATCTTGGCGGCGATATTCCGGGCCATGCCGTCCATGCGTTGGGCGCCGATCGATTCCACACGGGCGCGCTCCACGGCCTCGAAGACCGCCCGCGCCGAGCCTCCGCCGGGCGCCAGTTTCCGGTGAATGGCCGGGTCATGACAGGCGAGCGTCAGCGCCGCCGAATCGGCATGACCGCGAATCGTTGCGATTTCTTGCCGTGTCGGAACGCGCGAGGGCTCGGGCAATCGCGCGGTGCCGGCCTGCACGCCCGGCGGGTCCGATCCATAAACCACCTGAAGCGTGTCATCGCCGGCAATCGAGCGGGTGGCCAGGGCAAGAGCCTGTTTGAAGGGCTCGCTCGGTCCGTCCTTGCGTTTGGGCGATATGGGCATCGGCGGGAAAGATCTCTAGCTCAGCGCGATATTCGCGGTCGAATCGGGAAGCTCCTCGTCAAAACAGCGCTGGTAGAACTCGGCCACCAGGCCACGCTCCAGCTCGTCGCATTTGTTGAGGAAACTGACGTTGAACGCGAAGCCGATATCGTCGAAGATCTCCGCATTCTCCGCCCAGGTGATCACCGTCCGGGGGCTCATGACAGTCGAGAGATCGCCATTCACGAAGGCGCTGCGCGTCAGGTCCGCCACGCGCACCATATTGGCGATCTGCGTGCGACCCGCTTCGGTATCGTAGCTCTTGGCCTTGGCCAGAACGATATTCACCTCATCGTCATGAGGCAGATAATTGAGCGTGGCGACAATCGACCAGCGGTCCATCTGCCCCTGGTTGATCTGCTGGGTGCCGTGATAGAGGCCCGATGTATCGCCCAGCCCGATCGTATTCGTGGTCGAGAACAGCCGGAAGGCGGGATGCGGCATGATGACCTTGGACTGGTCCAGCAGCGTCAGCCGGCCCTTAACTTCCAGCACGCGCTGGATTACGAACATGACGTCCGGACGCCCGGCGTCATATTCGTCGAAACACAGCGCCGTGTTGGTCTGCAGCGCATAGGGGAGAATGCCCTCGCGGAATTCGGTCACTTGCAGGCCGTCCTTGATGACGATGGCGTCCTTGCCCACGAGATCGATACGGCTGACATGGCTGTCGAGATTGACGCGGATGCAGGGCCAGTTGAGCCGCGCCGCGACCTGCTCGATATGGGTCGACTTGCCGGTGCCGTGATAGCCCTGGATCATCACCCGCCGGTTGTGTTTGAAGCCGGCCAGGATGGCGAGCGTCACGTCCCGGTTAAACTGATAGTCGGAATCGAAATCGGGCACATGCTCGTCCGCCTTCGAATAGGCCGGGCATTCCAAGTCGCTGTCGATATTGAATAATTGCCGCACCGACACACTCATGTCGGGCATACCAGGCGTTTCGCCATTTACTGCGAGGGTCATAGGGTCAAATTCCGGTTTTATTGGTTTCAGCCTGGCGCGGTCATATCAGGCGGTGTGATTGCCAGGCAGGAGCACATCGGATCTGTTTAGCACAAACCAGCCTGTTTCAGATAGTTATAGGCTTGGATCACTTCGCGCAACTTTGCCTCCGAGCGGCGGTCGCCGCCATTGGCGTCGGGGTGGAGCCGTTTCACCAGCGCCTTGTAGCGCGCCTTGATCTCACTCGGGGCGACCGTCTCGTCGAGATCGAGCGCGGTGAGGCATTTGCGCTCGGCGCGGCGGATGGGCCTCGCATTGGTATATTCGCGCGGACCCGAGCCGAGGGTCGGCCGGCCGAAGAAGCCGAACACGTCGTCGACGGAGAAGCCATGCATAAAGCCGTCCTTCTTGCCGTCGCATGGCGGCGCGCCGGCGCGCGCGCCCATCGACCAGGTTGGGCGGTGGCCGGTCAGGGAAGCCTCCTGATAGCGCGCCACATCGTCATCGCTCATGCCGTTGAAGTAGTTGTAGGACTTGTTGTATTCGCGCACATGGCCAAGGCAGAAATTGAAATACTGCCCCTCGCGCCCGCGTCCCCGCGGCGCGGGATGCTGTGCCGGATTGCTGCAGCCGCTCCAGTCGCAGGCCGGGTACGTATCGCGCAGCATCCGATCCTCGTCGGGCTTGACCCGGATGCAGTCGAAATATTTCGAGTCCAGTTTCATTGCATCGAGTATGGGGATAAGGAAATTCCAAAACAAGCTTGACAGGAGCCGCTGCGCCGGTTTTGCGTGAGCATCATTTTGGCGGAGAGGGTCATGAGTGTGGAACAGGTTATCAGGGAAAAGCTAAACGAGGCTTTTACGCCCGAGCGGCTCGAAGTCGTGAACGAATCGGATAAGCATGCGGGCCATGCCGGCTCGCCGGGCACGGGGACAAGCCATTTCCGCGTGACCATTGTGTCGGAGAAATTCGACGGTCTCTCCCGAATCGACCGTCACCGGCTGGTCAATGAGGCGTTGGCGCAAGAACTCGCCGGCCCGGTGCACGCGCTGGCGATGAAGACACTCAGCCCCGGAGAGTGATGCGGGAGAACGAGCCGGGGCGCGGCGGTGCGCCCCTGCCTATGCGCTCGCTTTCAGCGGCGTGACCTTCAGCCCGGTGACCTTGTTCTTCTCGCGGTGGGTTATTTCAAAACGGAAGCCCTCGAAGGTGAAGGCCTGACCCGGCTGCGGAATCGTTTGTGCCTTGTGAATCACCAGACCGGCGATCGTGGTTGCTTCCTCGTCGTCCAGATCCCAGTCCATGAAGCGGTTGAGGTCGCGCACGGGCACCGAGCCGTCGACATTGACCGTGCCGTCGCTCTGCGGGCGAATGCCTTCGTCCAGGATGTCATGCTCATCGGCGATGTCACCGACGATTTCCTCCAATATGTCTTCCAGCGTCACCAGCCCCTGCACCTCGCCATATTCGTCGACGACAAGGGCAAAATGCGTCTTGCGGCGCAGGAAGTTGTTGAGCTGGCGTTTCAGCGGCGTTGTATCGGGCACGAACCAGGGCGGCACGCAGAGCTCCGTCATGTCGAGTTTCGACGCGTCGCCGCCAGCGGCCTTGAGCGCCTTGAGAATAGTCTTGGCGTGCAGGATGCCGACAATATTCTCCGGCTCGTCCTGCCACAGCGGCAGGCGGGTGTAGGGGCTCTCCAGAATCTGATCGATGATCGACTGCGGCGCGTCGGCGACGTTGATCGCCACCATGTCGGTGCGGTGGATCATGATGTCCTCGACCTCCATGTCGGTGAGGTCCAGTACGCCGCCGAGCATGTCGCGGTCATGCTTGACCACGCCGCCTTCCTTGTGGTGCAGCGCAATGGCGCCCCTGATTTCCTCATGCGCCGACAGCACCGCCAATCCTTCATCAATGCCGGGCCCGAACAGGCGGAAGAAAAAGCGGACAATGGCCTGCACCGCCGTGGTGACGGGTCCGAAAATGGAAACGACGAGGCGAATGATCGGCGAAACGGCCAGCGCGGCGCGGTCCGGATTGGTGATCGCGTAGGTCTTCGGCATAACCTCGCCGAAAATCAGCACCAGCGCCGTCATGGTCAACGTCGCATAGACGACGCCGGCATCGCCGAAAAGGCTCAGAAAAACGCTCGTCGCCAGCGCGGAAGCCAGAATATTGACCAGATTGTTGCCAAGCAGGATCGCCCCGATAAGCTGTTCGGGCATATCCATGAGCCGGTTCACGATGCCGGCGCGCGTGGAGCCGTCCTGCTCCAGCGCGTGCATGCGCGCGCGTGACGCGGCCGTCAGCGCGGTCTCCGATCCGGAGAAGAAGGCGGAGAGCACGATCAATATGCAAATGATGCAAAGGGTAACGATCAGGCCAAGTGTCATTGCCGGTCACACATGCGGGAGAGAAAGTCCTCTAATTTGGCCATCGGCACGCGCGGCTCGATGAAAGCCGCGCCAATGCCGCGCACAAGAATGAAAGCGGGCAACCCGGCCTGGACCTTCTTGTCCTGGCCAATCAGTGCCATCAAGGCGTCCTTGTCCGGTTTTTCGCCCGCGATATCGCCGATGCGGACCGGCAAGCCGACCTCCCTGAAATGGGCGATGGCACGATCGCTCTCCTGCGACGGACACAGGCCGAGCTCATGGGAGAAACGGAAGGCCAGCGCCATCCCGATGGCGATCGCCTCGCCATGCAGCAGCCGGTCGGAATATCCGGCATATGCTTCCAGCGCGTGGCCGAAAGTGTGGCCGAGATTGAGCAGCGCGCGTTTGCCATGCTCCTGCTCATCCTCCTCGACGATGGCCGCCTTGGCCTTGCAGCTCGTCTCGACCGCCTGGATCAGCGCCTCGCCGCCGGCGAAGACTTGTTTGCGGTTTGTATCGAGCCAGCTGAAAAACTCGGCATCGCCCAGCAGGCCGTATTTGACCATTTCGGCATATCCGGCGCGGAACTGACGCTCCGGCAATGTGGCGAGCAAGCCGGTATCGGCGATCACCAGGGCGGGCTGGTGAAAGGCGCCGATCAGGTTTTTTCCCTGGCCCATGTTGATGCCGGTCTTGCCGCCGACGGAAGAATCGACCTGGGCCAGCAGCGTTGTCGGTATCTGGACGAAGCGGACGCCGCGCCGCAGGATGCTTGCGGCGAAGCCGGCAAGATCACCAACGACGCCGCCGCCGAAGGCGACGACGACATCGCCGCGCTCAATGCCGAGGTCCAGCAGCTCCCCGCAAATCCTCTCAAGCTCGGCGAAGCATTTGCTCCCCTCGCCCGGCGGCAGGGTGATCGTGCCGGCCACCGGTATTTCCGGTTCAAGCCCGGCGCAAAGCGCATCGGCATGCAGCCCGGCCACATTGTCGTCGGATAGGATGGCGCATTTCGCTTGCCCGACAGCTTCGGTGCACAACGCCCCGGCGCGGGCCAGCAGACCCGGTCCGATGACGATATCGTAGCTGCGCGCGCCCAAGCCGACCCGCAAGCGGCGCGGTGTGGCTCCGGTAGGTGCATCGAGCATGGATTTAGACTTCACTTTCTTGTTGTGCCGGCTTGTTGTGCCGACCGCCGCGGGGTTTTTTTGCGCGCGCCGGAGGGTTGTTTTCTGCCGGCGAGCGCCGAGATGATCTCGCCGACAATGATATCATGAGCGACATCGCGGCTTTCCACCGTGATATCGGCGCCGGCGTATACCGGATAGCGCTCGTCCATCAATCTCTTCATGACCGCTTCCGGGTCATCGGTTTTCAGCAGCGGCCGGTGGTCGCGGCGCTTGACCCGGCCCATCAGCACATCGAGGCTGCCCTTCAGCCATACCGCCACGCCCTGCTCGCCAATATTCGCGCGCGTCGCTTCACTCATATAGGCGCCACCGCCGGTGGCGAGAACCTGTGGACCGCATTTGAGTAAACGCGCGATCACCTTTTCCTCGCCCCGCCGGAACTGGCTTTCGCCATGTTCGGCGAAAATATCGCTAATGCTCTTGCCGGCCGCAATTTCGATTTCGTTGTCGGCGTCGACAAATTCAAGACCGAGGCGGTTTGCCAGTCTTCGCCCGATTGCCGTCTTGCCGGCACCCATCAGCCCTATGAGGACGATGCTGCGCGTGCCGATCTGCTTGCGAATCAACCCGGCCTGGTCATTTTTGTTGTCGCGTTTGCGTGAGCGAAGCGCCAATTGCCGCACCTCCGTTTCGGTCGCGGTCGCAATAGCAGTTGCAACCAACGTCCATCGTCTTCTACTTTGCCGTCAAGAGGATGCCTAACGCAAATATCCACAGAGCAGCTGGATCGATGCGGCGAACGCGGCCGATGCGCGTGGATCGGCGCGGGCGCCGAGCCGCAGGAGACTGACCCGGGTGACGAGAGGCGGAACATGCCAAGTTTAATACGGTTTCTCGTCGTCTGCTCCCTGCTCGGAGGCATCGTGGTCGGGGGGCTCTATGTGCTCGCGGAATATTTCGAACCGGAGACGAAGGAAATCTCAAAGGCGATTCGCGATATCAAGTTGAAACGGGACTAGGAAAGATAGGTAGCCCCGGTGCGGTGACATTCCGCGGGCGGGAGGCCGGCAATGGCTGACGATTGCGAGGCCGCGCGCGGCGCGCGCGAGCTTGAGGCGTTCCTGGAAATGCTGAGCGCCGAACGGGGCGCGGCACGCAATACTCTGCTGTCCTACGAGCGCGACCTCACCGACTTTCTGAGCTATCTCGCAAGGGCGCGGCGCAGCCCGAAAAACGCCGATGCGGGAGACGTCACCGGCTACCTCGAACGGCTGGCACGCCGCCGCCTGGCAGCCTCATCGCGGGCGCGCAAGCTCTCCGCGATCCGGCAGTTCTTCAAATTTCTTTTTGCCGAAGGGCTGCGCGGCGACGATCCGGCCGCGACCATCGAAAGTCCAAAGCAGAGCCGTCCGTTGCCGAAAATCCTGAGCGTGGAGGAGGTCGACCGGCTGCTGAAAACCGCCGAGCAGGCGTGTGCGGACGCGCAAGGCGCGCGGCGTCTCAAGTCTCTGCGGCTGCGTTGCCTGCTTGAGGTGCTCTATGCCACCGGTTTGCGGGTGTCGGAGCTGGTGTCGCTGCCGCGCTCCGTCATGGTGTCCGGCGAGCGGTTTCTGACCGTGACGGGCAAGGGCGGACGCGAACGCATTGTCCCGCTCACCGATGCCGCCGGCAAGGCGGCGGCGGCCTATCTGGAGGACTTGGAAGCCGACAAGCGCGCCACCTCACGCTGGCTGTTCGCGTCGCGCTCGCGCGACGGGCACCTGACGCGGCAGCGTTTCGCTCAGGAACTCAAGCAGCTCGCGGCCAAGGCCGATATCGCGCCGGCGCGGGTGTCGCCGCATATTGTACGCCATGCCTTCGCAAGTCATCTGCTGGAGCGTGGCGCGGATTTGCGCGCCGTCCAGCAGCTTCTCGGCCATGCCGACATTTCAACGACGCAGATCTACACCCATGTGCTCGAAGAGAGGCTTCGCGATCTGGTGTTTGAACACCATCCGCTGGGCCGCGGGGCGCGGAACAAATGATCGCGCCTTGCCACGCCCGGGTTAACGCTGCGGACACCACGCGGTTGCTCAATCCCTTGACAGCCGCGACCCTCGCCGCCAACTAATACCAAGGGCGGTGGCTCCTGGCCTAAATCAACAGTTGCGTTACGGCGTGGCGATTGGCCTATAATTGGCCGGTCGGACAGACGAAGATATATTTGACAGATGCGCACCTATCTCGATTTCGAGAAACCGATTGCCGAGCTGGAGAGCCGGGTCGCGGAATTGCGCGCCCTGACGGCTGAAGATGAGGCGGTATCGCTCACCGACGAAATCTCCCGGCTCGAGGCAAAGACCAACGATGCGCTCCAGCGCACCTATGCCAATCTCGGTCCATGGCAGAAAACGCAAGTGGCGCGCCATCCCGAAAGGCCGCATGCGCAGGACTATATCGACGCCCTTATCGAAGAATTCGTTCCGCTCGCGGGCGACCGCCATTTCGCCGAGGATCACGCTATTGTCGGCGGGCTTGGCCGGTTTCGCGACAGGCCCGTGATGGTCATCGGCCATGAGAAAGGGTCCGATACCGAGAGCCGGCTGAAGCATAATTTCGGCATGGCGCGGCCGGAAGGCTACCGCAAGGCGATCCGGCTGATGGAACTGGCCGACAGATTCTCGCTGCCCGTCATATCGATTGTCGATACCGCCGGCGCCTATCCCGGTATCGGCGCGGAAGAACGCGGCCAGTCGGAAGCGATCGCCCGTTCGATAGACTGCTGTCTTGCATTGGAAGTTCCCATTGTCGCCGCTGTTGTCGGCGAGGGCGGATCTGGCGGCGCGGTCGCCATCGCCACCGCCAATTCCGTCATCATGCTGGAGCACTCGATCTATACGGTCGCCTCGCCGGAGGCCGCCGCCTCGATCCTGTGGCACGATTCGGCACGGGCGCGCGACGCCGCGACAAATATGAAAATCACGGCGCAGGATCTCATGGAATTTGGCATTATCGACATCATCGTGCCCGAGCCGCTTGGCGGCGCGCACCGCGACACGGCGATAACCATCGCGGCCACCGGCGAGGCGCTGGGTGAAGCCCTGGAAGCCTTCGACGGCATGGCCGGCAAGGATATTCGCCGTCACCGCCGGCGGAAATTCCTGGAAATGGGTGAGAAAGTCTAAAGTCCGGACCAGAGCCTTCCCTATTTTCGCCTTATTTTTCGGGACTTTGGCCCCTGAAACCGCCACATTGCTCATGATAATGTGAGTTGTGGGTGTGCCTTATGTGCCGCCAAAAAGGGTTTCACGTTTTGGTAACTCTGTATTAACCTAGGCTATTGGATTGTAGCCACACGTGCGCAAGGGGCACTGCGTATGGCTAGGGCCATTAGAACTTCATTGCTGATACCGTCGGCGCTCGCAGTTATGCTGTCGGGATGCGGGCAGGAATTGCCGCCGCATCTGCGTCCATTGTCGCCCGAGGCAACGGCGCTGCTGACGGAAAAGGGTATGGCGCAAGAAGCGCCGATCTTCGTGCGCGTGTTCAAGGAAGAATCCGAGCTTGAAGTCTGGAAAGCGAAGGACGACGGCCGCTTTCACCATTTCAAGACATATCCGATCTGCAACTGGTCAGGCGCGCTCGGGCCCAAGATCAGGCAGGGCGACAAGCAGGCGCCGGAAGGGTTTTATCACGTTTCCCAGAGGCTGATGAACCCGAACAGCCAGTATCACCTGTCCTTCAATCTGGGCTATCCGAACAAATTCGACCGCTCCCATGGCCGCACCGGCAATTATCTGATGGTGCATGGCGATTGCCGCTCGGCCGGCTGCTACGCGATGACGGACGCGCTGATCGAGGAAATTTACGCGCTAGCGCGCGAATCCTTCAAAGGCGGCCAGGAAAAATTCTCGGTGCAGGCCCTTCCCTTCCGGATGACACCGGACAATATGCGCCGGCATGCCAAACATCAGGCCTATCCGTTCTGGAAAACCCTCAAGACCGGGTATGACCATTTCGAATATACCCGCCAGGAACCGAAGGTCGACGTTTGCGAGAAGCGCTATGTCGTGAATGTAGCCTTCCTCGATACGCCGGCACGGGTCGACCCGAAAGGTGCCTGTCCGATCTACGAGGCCCTGCCGCTTGAAAAGGCGCCCGACCCGCCGATGATCCAGGAAGCGCAGAAACAGAAAAAGACGACGCGCCCGATGGCCTTCGCCCCGATTGTCGAAGAGCCCGGTGCCTCACCCGCCGCCAGCGAGCCGAGTGCTGCTTCGCAGGCGACAATCGGCCGGGGCACGACATTCGGGTTTGGCCTTGCGCCAGCCAAGCCGACTTATTCGGGCTTCGCCTTCCGCTCCAACGCGACGCTCGGCGCGCCCACCGCCAAATAAGCCCTTGATCCTGTCGCCAAGCCCGCCGCGCTGTCTGGGACGTTGCGCCGCGCTTTTGCCCCAATGGCATGTTTTTCGATAGCGAATGAGCCCACGCACCCGCAACAGGGCCAAGCAAGGCAGAGTCCGGCGATTGGCCAGGCTGTTCTCGCTCGTTGTCGTCATCTTGTCGCTGTTTCTTGGATTGCTGGCGATGCCGGCGGGGCGTGCCTGGCTCGACGGCGCCATGCGCAACCTGGCCTGGGTCGACAGGAAGGTCAGGCTGCGGCTGGGAATGCCATTGCGGGGGACGCCGGACCTATCAAGCTTCAAGGAGCGGCTCGCCGAGAAGGGCCTGAAAGCCGGCGGCGCGGTGTTTATCCGTATCTTCAAGCGGGAATCCGAGCTTGAGCTGTGGATCAGGAAGGGCGGCCAGTTCACTCTTTTCGCGACTTACCCTATTTGCCGCTGGTCGGGCCGCCTCGGCCCCAAGCTGAAGGAAGGCGACCGGCAGAGCCCGGAGGGCTTCTATACGGTGGCGCAAAACCAGCTCAACCCGAACAGCCGCTGGCACCGTTCCTTCAATCTCGGCTTTCCCAACCGGCTCGACCGGGCACATGGACGCACCGGCTCGTTTCTTATGGTCCATGGCGGCTGCGGCTCCATCGGCTGCTATGCGATGACCAATCCGGTGATCGACGAAATTTGGCGGCTCGTCACCGCGGCGCTCCGGAACGGGCAGCCGCGCTTTCACGTTCACGTCTTTCCTTTCCGCATGACAGGCTGGAACATGACCTTGTACGGACACGGCGAATGGAACGGCTTCTGGCGTGATCTGAAAAAGGGGCACGACCTGTTTGAAAAGACACATAGGCCGCCGGAGGTTTCAGTTTGCGGCAGCCGCTATGCCGTCAGCGAAGGAAAGCCGGGCAGCGCGGGCGGCCATCCGATCAGCGACAATTGCGCCCCGACTGCTCGAAAATAGCTAAACTGTTATTTTCCGATATCGATGGACGTTCGTATGACCGGCCATTAATCCTCCAAATGGTGTCTGGGATTTGCACGACAGGCGAACGGCAACCTGGAGGTTGGAACCATGGCTTCTGCAGAAAGTGACACGAACAGGAACCTGAAACTGGGTCTGTTCATTCTGAGAATAGCGACCGGGATCTTTTTCCTGGCCTGGGCTCTCGACAAACTGTTCTACACAAAACACTCCGTCGCGATTTTCAAGAAATTCTATGGCCTGGAAATTTCGCCTGAAATTGCCATGGCAATCGGCGTCGCGCAGGTCGTGATCATAATCCTTTTCATGTTGGGCATGTACAAGAAGTGGACAACCGGCTTTCTGCTGGCGGTTCATACGATCTCGGTTGCGTCGACATGGCATAAGCTCTTATTCGCGTTCGTTGCCAAGGGTTTGACCTTCTGGGCGGCGGTGCCGGTATGGGCTGGCCTGCTGTTGCTGTTTCTGGTGCGCGACCAGGACACAATGTGCTCGATACAGAAGAAATAAAGCCGGGCGCGCCGCCTGGTTTCTAAAACGGCCACACGATCAGGATCATCGGCACCGACACGGTGATGACGATGACCTCAAGCGGCAACCCCATGCGCCAGTAATCGCCGAAACGGTAGCCGCCCGGTCCCATGATCAGCGTGTTGTTCTTGTGGCCGATCGGCGTCAGGAAAGCGCAGGACGCCGCGATTGCGACGGCCATCAGGAAGGGGTCGGGATTGACGTTGAGCCCTTCGGCTATCTTTACCGCCACCGGCGCGGCGATCAGCGCGGTGGCGGTGTTGTTCAAAACATCCGACAGGGTCATGGTCACCACCATCAGCACGGTCAGGATCACGGCTGGAGAGGCGCCGCTGGAGAGCGACAATATGCTCTCTGCCAGCAGCGACGTGCCGCCGGTCTCCTGCAAGGCGTTGCCGATGGGAATGAGCGAGCCGAGCAGCACGATCACCGGCCATTCGATTGAGTCGTAGAGCTGGCGTACCGGCACGATGTTGAGCAGCGCCATCATCACGCAGGCGCCGGCCAGCGCAATCGGAAGATAGACGAGCTCCAAACTCGCCAACACGATGGCGGCGGCGAAAATCCCGACGGCGAGCCACGCCGTTTCACGCTTGATGACCTGAAGCCCACGTTCGGCCAGCGGCAGGGAACCGAGCCAGTCGGCGATATCGATCAGCCTGTCATTGGCGCCGTAGAGCAGCAGAATGTCGCCCGGCTCGATAGTCAGTTGGCGCACCCGGTCGCGGAAGGCGCGGCCCTGGCGCGACACGCCGAGCAGGGTGACGCCGTGACGATAGAGCAGGCGCACGTCGAGCGCGGAGCGCCCGGCGATCCGAGAATTCTCCGGCACCACGACCTCGAGCATAGCGGTGTCGGCCGTGCCGACAAGGCCGCCATGTTTTTCCGCCCCGACATATTGCAGCCCGAGCGCGCCGGTCAGCTCGTCAATTCCCTGCGGCCGCGCCTCGATCACCAGAATATCGCCCTTGCGGAGAAGCTCGCGGCGCGCCTGGCCGGGAAGGCGCTTGCCGCGCCGCACGACGCCGAGGATTGCGGCGCCAGCCTCCTCGACAATATCGTCGAGCTCACGCACGCGCTTGCCGATGGCCGGCGACCCCTGCTTGACGCGCACCTCGGCGATATAATCGCCCATGTCGAACAATTCGGCCGCGCTATCGCTCTCGCGGCGCTCCGCAGGGATCAGCCGCCAGCCGAAAAGCGCCACGAACAAAACGCCGGCGGCGGCCGCAACGAAGCCGACGGGGGCGAAGTCGAACATGGAGAATGACGCGCCCAGTTCCTGCTCGCGAAAGGAGGCGATGATGATATTGGGCGGCGTGCCGATCAGGGTGACGAGGCCGCCGAGGATTGTGGCGAAGGACAATGGCATAAGGGTCGCGGCCGGGCTGCGCTTGGCTTTTGCGGCGGCCTGTATGTCCACCGGCATCAGTAATGCGAGCGCGCCGACATTGTTCATCACCGCCGACAGCGCCGCCCCGACGCCGGCCATGATGCCGATATGCGCGGAGACCGAACGCGTTTTGTCGATCGCGTGCCGTGCAATGATTTCGATGGCGCCCGAATTGACCAGACCCCGGCTGACGACGAGCACCAGTGCGATAATGATGACGGCCGGATGGCCGAATCCGTCAAACGCGCTTTGCTGATCGACAACGCCGAGCAGGACCGCGGCGACCAGCGCGCCGAACGCGACAATGTCGTACCGGATACGGCCCCAGACCAACATCGCGAAAACGACGCCCAGAAGAGCAAACAGAAGGATCTGATCGGTAGTCATGGCCGTTCCCCCCAGCCGGCCACAAGACTAGCGCCTGTCCACAGGCCCTAGGCCAGCCGGCCGTGACAATGCTTGTATTTCTTGCCCGAGCCGCACGGACATGGCGCGTTGCGCGGCACCTTGCCCCAGCTCGCGGGATCGCCGGGGTCGAGTTCGGCGCCGGGGCTGCGGCTGCGCGCCGGGCGCGCCTTGAGCGCGACGCCCGCTTCCGCGCCCTCGCCGGCGAAATCGTCCTCGCCGGTCAGCGGGTCGATATGATGCGCCTCCATCTGCGGCAGATCCACCATCTCCAGCACCGGCGGCGGCTCCTGCGGCGCCAGTTCGATATGAGAGAGCTGACCGGTGACCGCCTGGCGCAGATTGGCGAGCATGGTTTCGAACAGCGTGAAGCTCTCCGTCTTGTATTCATTCAGCGGATCGCGCTGGCCATAGCCGCGCAGCCCCACGACCTGGCGCAGATGCTCAAGGGTCACCAGATGCTCGCGCCATAACTCATCCAGCGTGCGCAGCAAAAACGACTTCTCGACCTCGCGCATGAGGTCGGGGGTGATTTCGGTGGCCTTGCGCGCCGCCGCCTCATCGACCTCGCGGATCAGCCTCTCGCGAATCTCCTGATCCGCGATGCCCTCTTCCGCGGCCCAGTCCGGCACCGGCAGATCGAGATTGAATGTCTGCTGAACATCCTCTTTCAGCCCTTCCGAATCCCACTGCTCGGCATAGGCCTTTTCCGGGATGTGCCGTGCGACGAGGTCTTCCACGACCTCGTGGCGCATATCGGCGACGGTTTCCTGAACGTCGGTGTCCTGCATCAGTTCGAGACGCTGCTCGAAAATAACCTTGCGCTGGTCGTTCATGACGTCATCGAATTTGAGAATATGCTTGCGCGCGTCGAAATTGCGCGCCTCGACCTTTTGCTGCGCCTTTTCAAGCGCCTTGTTGATCCAGGGATGGATGATCGCCTCGCCCTCTTCCAGGCCGAGCTTCTGGAGCATGCCGTCCATCCGGTCGGATCCGAAGATGCGCATCAGATCGTCTTCAAGCGACAGGAAAAACTTCGAGTGGCCGGGGTCGCCCTGACGGCCCGAACGGCCGCGCAGCTGATTGTCGATACGGCGGCTTTCATGCCGCTCGGTGCCAATGACGTAGAGGCCCCCGGCATCAAGCGCCATCTGCTTCTTCCTGGCGATATCGGTCTCGATCTTGTTGCGCTGCGTCTCGATCCGCCTTTCGGTCGGGGCCTTGCCTGCTTTTTTCTCTTCTACGGCGATCCAGTCCGCGATCAGCATGTCGAGATTGCCGCCGAGCTGGATGTCGGTGCCGCGCCCCGCCATATTCGTAGCGATAGTAATCGCTCCGGGAATGCCGGCCTGGGCGATGATATGCGCTTCCTGCTCGTGGTAGCGGGCGTTGAGCACGCGGATGTCCTTGATCTTGTCCTGGCGCAGCAGCTCGGCGAGATGCTCCGACTTCTCGATCGACGTGGTGCCGACGAGCACCGGCTGACCACGTTCCCGGCAATCCTTGATGAGCGACCCGATCGCCACATTTTTCTCCGCCACCGTGCGATAGACTTCGTCGTCGTCGTCGATGCGGACCATGTCCTGGTTGGTCGGGATATCCAGAACGTCGAGCCCGTAAATATCCATGAACTCGTCGGCTTCGGTGAGCGCGGTGCCGGTCATGCCGGCCAGTTTTTCGTAGAGGCGGAAATAATTCTGGAATGTGATCGAGGCGAGCGTCTGGTTCTCGGGCTGGATCGAGACTTGCTCTTTCCCCTCCAGCGCCTGGTGCAGCCCTTCCGAATAACGGCGGCCTTCCATCATCCGGCCGGTGAATTCGTCGATGATGATGACCTGATCGTCCTTGACGATATAGTCCCGGTCCCTCTCGAACAGCTTATGCGCTTTCAGGGCCTGGTTGATGTGGTGAACGAGCGTCACATTCTCCACGTCGTAAAGCGCCTCGCCCTTGAGCAGACCGGCCTCCTGCAGCAACTTCTCGGCATGCTCGTTGCCTTGCTCGGTAAGGACCGCGGTCTTCATTTTCTCGTCAATCTCGAAATCTTCCTCGGCGAGTCGCGGGATGAAGGCGTCGATCGTGTTGTACAGCTCGGAGCGGTCGTCCAGCGGACCGGAAATAATCAGCGGCGTGCGGGCCTCGTCGACCAGAATCGAGTCGACCTCGTCGACGATCGCAAAGACGTGTCCGCGCTGGACCATCTCGTCGGGCGAATATTTCATATTGTCGCGCAGATAATCGAAGCCGAGCTCGTTATTGGTCCCGTAGGTGACGTCGCAGGCATATTGTTCCTTGCGCCCCGGGTCGTCGAGATCGTGAATGATGCAACCGACGCTCAAGCCCAGAAATTCGTAAATCTCGCCCATCCAGCCGGCGTCGCGCTGGGCCAGATAGTCATTGACCGTAACGACATGAACGCCGCCGCTGGCGAGCGCATTGAGATAGACCGGAAGCGTCGCCACCAATGTCTTGCCCTCGCCGGTTTTCATTTCGGCGATGTTGCCCTCGTGCAGCACCATGCCGCCGACGAGCTGCACATCGAAATGCCGTTGACCCAAGGTGCGTTTGGCCGCTTCACGAACGGTGGCGAATGCGGGAACCAGCAAATCCTCCAGCGACGCTCCGTCTGCAATCTGCTTCCGGAAATCGCCGGTGCGCGCCTTCAGTCCGGCGTCGCTGAGTTTTTCCAGTTCGCCTTCGAGCGCGTTGATCGCCTCGACATTGGCATCGTAGGAGTTCAGTTTTCGCTCGTTGGAGGAGCCGAAAATCTTGCTGGCAATCTTGTCCAGGGAAACCATCTGACAGGCCCTTTGGTCCTTTGGAGTCAATTTCCGGCCGAACCGCCATAATTGCGGCTTGGCCATGTCCTATGCAATGGCGGCGCTTTCAAGGCCGGCCCGTGACTGGCCTGTATATGCCTTATTCGGAATTCCGAACACGCGAATGGTGCCTAGGGCGCGAAAGCCAACCGGTTCGCCTGACAGATAAGTGGGCCATACCCCCTTGTCAACGCGCTCCGGCAGCATTGTTAACCTAGGATCCGGACGCTAAGCAATTTGGCGTGAAAACCTGTAAACGCCGCTTGGCAAGATAGTATGGCGAACGGTAAGAATGCATCACTTTTCGATCCCGCCAGGATAGGCAATCATGTTGCCGCCGCGGCGAATGCTGCAAGCGAGTGCTGCGGCAACATAAGGAATGGGTAAATGAAAGCCTTGAAGACACTGCTTGGAGCCTCCGTCATAGCATTGGCGGCGATGGCCTCCGCGCCCGCGATCGCGCAAGACAGCAAGGTTCTTGCGACAGTCGATGGTACCGAAATCACCGAAGCCGACGTCGCCACGGCGCGCGCCGAGATCGGTGCGGAACTGGCGCAGATACCTGCTGATCAGAGGGACCGCGTTCTCGTCGAGTTCCTGATCGAGAACCAGCTTCTGTCCACCGCGGCGGAAACCGACAAGCTGACCGAACAGCCCGGCTTCGAACGCCGGCTGAAATATTATCGCCGGCGCGCGTTGCGCGATCTCTACTTCGAGACAAAGGTCCGCGGCGCGGTGAAGGAAGACGATGCGCGCAAGATCTATGACGAGCAGGTTGCCAAGATCAAGCCGGAGACCGAATTGCGCGCCCGGCACATTCTTGTCGAAAGCGAAGCGGATGCCCGCGTCGCCATCGAACGGCTCAACCGTGGCGACGAATTCGCCGAGCTGGCGAAAGAGCTGTCAAAGGGGCCGAGCAAGGTGCAAGGGGGCGATCTCGGATATTTCACCAAAGGCCAGATGGTGAAGGAATTCGAGGAAGCCGCTTTCAAGCTCGAGAAGGGAGCGACCTCGGAGCCGGTGAAAACGCAATTCGGCTGGCATGTGATCAAGGCCGAGGACAAGCGGGAAAAGAAGCCGCCGACCTTTGACGCGGTGAAGGAGCAGATTATCAGCGCGCTGGTCCAGCAGAAAGCGCAGGAAGTGATGAAGGCCCTGCGGTCGAAAGCCAAGGTTGAGGTCGTCGACCCGGCCATCAAGAAAGCCATGGAGCAGCCCGTTCAAGGCAGCTTCCAGCAATAGCGAAACCGGTTGCGGTTAGGGCTCTTTTTAGGGTGACCATTTCACCATTCGCACCTGATTCAATTGCCGAACTCCCCCCGATCGAGGGAGTGAGGCTGGCCGCTTGCGAGGCGGGCATCCGCTATCGGGGGCGAATGGATTTGATGCTCGCCCTGCTTGCGCCGGCGACTTGCGTCGGCGGCGTACTGACCCGCTCCAAGACCGCGTCCGCGCCGGTGGATTGGTGCAGGGAGCATCTGCCCGCCGGGATCGCCAGGGCGCTTGTCGTCAATTCCGGCAACGCCAATGCCTTCACGGGCATGCGCGGGCGCGAGGCGGTCGCGGCAACCGCGGCGGCGGCGGCCGCGGTCGCGGATTGCGGCCCGGGCGAAGTGTTTATCGCGTCAACCGGCGTGATCGGCGAGGCGCTTGAGCCGGAGCGGTTCACCGGCCAGCTTGAGGCTCTTGGCGGCGCAGTACGCGCGGACGGCTTTGGCGAGGCGGCGCGCGCCATCATGACCACCGACACCTATCCGAAAGTCGCCACCGCGACGGCCGATCTGGGCGGCGCGCATGTCACCGTCAACGGGATCGCCAAGGGGTCCGGCATGATCGCGCCCGACATGGCCACCATGCTCGGCTTTCTGTTCACCGACGCGCCGCTCACCGGCGACGTTGCGCAGGCTTTGTGCAGCAGCGGCGTCCACGACACATTCAACGCCATAACCGTCGATGGCGACACCTCGACCAGCGATACGGTGTTGCTGTTCGCGACCGGAGCGGCGCGCGAGCGCGGCGCGCCCGAAATATCCGACCCGGGAGACGAACGGCTCGCCGGGCTGCGCGACGCGGTAAACGCGGTTATGCGCGACCTGGCCCATCAGATCGTCAAGGACGGCGAGGGTGCGACGAAATTCCTGACGGTCACCGTGGAGGGCGCGGAAAACGACGCGGCGGCGCGCAGGATCGGCTTTTCGATCGCCAATTCGCCATTGGTCAAAACCGCTATCGCCGGGGAGGACCCGAACTGGGGCCGGGTCGTGATGGCGGTCGGCAAGGCGGGTGAGGCCGCCGACAGGGATACGCTGTCGATCTGGTTCGGCGATATCAAGGTTGCCTCGAAGGGCGAGGTCGACCCGGGGTACAGCGAGCCTGACGCCGCGGCCTATATGAAGAAGGCAGAGCTTGAAATTCGCGTCGATGTCGGTATCGGCGCGGGCACCTCGAGAGTATGGACCTGCGACATGACGGCCGGCTATATCGCGATCAATGCCGACTATCGCAGCTAGAATGAAGATCACCCTTGTCGTCGCCTGTGCGCTCGTTGACGGTGACGGGCGTGTGCTGATCGCCAAACGGCCCGAAGGCCGCGCGCTTGCCGGATTGTGGGAATTCCCCGGTGGCAAAATCGATCCGGGCGAGAAACCCGAGGATGCCTTGATCCGCGAACTGGCGGAGGAACTGGGGATCGACGTAACCGAGAGCTGCCTGGCGCCGCTGACATTTGCAAGCCACACTTATGAGAGCTTTCACCTGCTGATGCCGCTTTACGTGTGCCGCCAGTGGCATGGCGATGTCGCGCCGCTCGAAGGCCAGGAGCTGGCCTGGGTCAGGCCGAACCGGCTGGCCGGCTACGAAATGCCGCCAGCCGATGAGCCGCTGAAGGCGATGCTGCGGGATCTGCTCTAGGGTCTGTCAACGGGTATCGCCCGTCGGGCCGGAGACCGTGGCCGTGGCGCTTTGGGTCGCGCCGAGGCCGGGCAGGAATTCCGCCCCCGATACCGCCATGAAATCCCATAAGGCCTGCGAGGCGGGCAGAAGCTCCTTGCTGCGGCGTTTGACGACAAACCATTGGCGCATCACCGGCAAGCCGTCCACTTTGAGCATCGCAAGGCGGCCATCGCTCAACTCGGGCGCGATCGTATGCGCCGAGATCAGGGCAACGCCGAGCCCGGCCATCACCGCCTGTTTTATGGTTTCGTTGCTGCCAATCTCCATGCCGATCGTCGGATCGAGGCCAACTTCGGCGAACAGGCGCCGCATCAGCAACCGGGTCCCTGAACCTTCCTCGCGCAGCAGGAATGTTTCGCCAGCCAGGTCGGCGATGGCAATCGATTTGCGGGCCGCCATCGGGTGGTCGGGCGGCGCAATAATGACATGCGGGTGGTCGCCGATTACCGCCCGGTCCACTTCGAACCCGTCCGGCGGCCGCCCCATCACGGCAAAGTCCAGCTCATAATCCTGCAAGGCAGCGACCGTCTCGCCCCGGTTTCCGACCGACAGGCGGACATCCACGCCGGGATGGGCGCGCGCAAAGGCGGCCAGGGCGCGCGGCGCAAAATATTTGGCCGTGCTCACGACGCCGACGATCACCCGGCCGCCGCCGGTCCCCTTGAGCGCGTCAAGCGCATCGCCGCAGGCTTCAAGCGCGGCCTCGCAGCGATGCACCGCATCAAGCACGACCTGGCCCGCGTCAGTGGGTCGCAACCCTGCATTCGTCCGCTCCACAAGCGGCAGCCCGACGGTCTCTTCAAGCAGACGCATTTGCATGGTCACCGCCGGCGGCGTCACGCTAAGCGATTGAGCGGCACCGGAAATCGTCCCCTCCCGGATCGCCGCATCAAGCGCGCGCAACTGTTTGAGTGTAATCCGGCCAGTCACGATTTTAAGTTTTTCTTTCATTGCGACCAAATTAATTCAAATTTACTTTTTGCGCCAGTCCCTAGATGATCCGCTCCCAGCACAAGCGGGCGGCGGCGGGATTGGCGCCAATGCAGCGACGCCATCGCGCTTGAGTTGGCGTAAATGACCGGGGAGGACAGGGCCAAATGGGAGCGTCAATAACGCTGAACCGCTATCTGGACGACTGGGCCAAGACCAGCGATACACGGCCGACCGCCGAGGTCGTTCGCGCGATTGCCGGCGCTGGCAAGGTGATCTCCGGGCTGATTGCCCAGGGGCAGTTGGCCGGCCCGCTGGGCATGATCGTTGGCAACAATTCCGACGGCGACCAGCAAAAGGAGCTCGACTGCCTCGCCAATGCGCAATTGATCGACACGCTGAAGGCGTCGCCGGTCGCTTTCATTGCTTCAGAAGAACTCGGCCAGCCGATCGCGACCGGCAAGCCGGACGCGCCGCTTTGTGTGGCCATCGATCCGCTCGACGGTTCCTCCAACATCGACACCAACGTCTCGGTCGGCACGATCTTTTCAATTCTGCCGCGCAGCGAGGAGGCCAACGGGTCAGCGAACCTGCACTTCTTTCAGCCCGGATCGAAGCAGCTCGGCGCGGGCTACATCATCTACGGACCGCATACCGCGCTCGTGCTCACCCTCGGGGAAGGCACGCATATCTTCACCCTCGATCCCGGCGACGGCCAGTTCAAGCTGACAAAAGCCAATGTGCAGGTGCCCGCCCAGACGCGCGAATTCGCCATCAACGCCTCCAACTATCGCCATTGGGACAAGGTCATCCGGAGCTATATCGACGAATGTCTGGAGGGTACCGAAGGACATCGGGGCAAAGACTTCAACACCCGCTGGATCGCGTCGATGGTTGCCGAGTGCCACCGCATTTTGATGCGCGGCGGGATTTTTCTCTATCCCGGCGACGACAGGCTGGGTTACGGCAAAGGCCGGCTGCGGCTCATATACGAAGGCAACCCGGTCGCCTTCCTGATGGAACAAGCCGGCGGCAGCGCCATCACCGGCAAGATGCGCATTCTCGATGTGGTGCCCAGCGACATCCATCAGCGTGTGCCCCTGATTTTCGGCTCTAGCGAAGAAGTGGCACTGCTGCAGGGCAATCACGACACCAAGCGTTCAACCGGCCATCGCTCGCCCCTGTTCAGCAGGCGCGGCCTGTTCCGGACCTAGGCCCTGACCGGAGCGGATCGATGTCCGAGAAACACCCGATTATCTCAGTAACCGGATCCTCCGGCGCCGGCACCTCGTCGGTCAAACGCACCTTCGAGCGCATCTTCAGGCGGGACGGGGTCGCCGCCGCCTTTATCGAGGGCGATGCGTTCCACCGCTACGACCGCACCGACATGAAACGCGTCATGGCGGAGCAGGAGAAGACCGGGAACGATCATTTCAGCCATTTCGGTCCCGAGGCGAATCTGCTGGCCGAACTCGAAGCGACATTCAAGGCGTATGGCGAAACCGGCGCCGGGAAGACCCGCCACTATGTGCACGACCAGGAGGAAGAGGAGCTTTACGGTGCGCCGCCCGGCACCTTTACCGAGTGGACCGAATTTCCCAAGAGCACGGACCTGCTGTTTTACGAGGGCCTCCATGGCGCCGTTGTCACCGAAACGGTCAATAACGCCCAACATGCCGACCTCAAGATCGGCGTCGTGCCGGTTATCAATCTCGAATGGATCCAGAAGATTCACCGCGACAAAGAGGTGCGCGGCTATTCGACCGAAGCGGTCATGGACACCATGCTGCGCCGCATGCCGGACTATGTTCACTATATCTGCCCGCAATTCACCGAGACCGACATCAATTTCCAGCGTGTGCCGACGGTCGACACGTCAAACCCGTTCGTCGCGCGCTGGATCCCGACCGCGGATGAATCGATGGTGGTGATCCGCTTCCGGAACCCGAGCGGCATCGACTTTCCCTATCTGGTCTCGATGATCCACGACAGCTTCATGTCGCGGGCCAATTCGATCGTCATTCCGGGCGGCAAGCTCGATATTGCCATGCAGCTCATCCTGACGCCGATGATCTTGCAACTGGTCGAACAAAAGCGCCGTGCAGAGCGATAGGGGAGCGTGATGAGCGAAACAGCCGTTGTTGCAGAGGAACAGACAATGCCGGTAGGCGCACGGACCATGGCCAATGCAATCCGCGCCCTGTCGATGGATGCGGTGCAGAGGGCCAATAGCGGACATCCCGGGATGCCCATGGGCATGGCCGACGTTGCGACCGTCCTGTTCAAGGAATTCCTCAAATTCGACCCAGTGCACCCGGATTGGCCGGACCGCGACCGGTTTGTGCTCTCCGCCGGCCACGGCTCGATGCTGCTTTATTCGCTGCTCTATCTCACTGGCTATCGAAGCATGGATATCGAGCAGCTTGAGAATTTCCGCCAGTTCGGCTCAAAAACCGCGGGCCATCCCGAGTTCGGCCACGCGCCGGGCATCGAAACGACGACCGGACCCTTGGGGCAAGGCATCGCCAACGCCGTCGGCATGGCCCTGGCCGAGCGGCTGCTCAACGCGCGCCACGGCGACGATATTTGCGATCATTTCACCTATGTGATCGCCGGCGACGGCTGCCTGATGGAGGGCATCTCTCATGAGGCGATTTCGCTCGCCGGCCATCTGAGACTGGCAAAACTGATCCTGCTGTTCGACGACAACCAGATTTCCATCGACGGGGCGACTGATTTGTCGGTGTCCGATGATCAGTTGAAGCGGTTCGAGGCGTCGGGCTGGGAAACAGCCCGGATCGACGGCCATGACCCGGAGGCGATTGGGCGGGCGCTCGAGGCGGCGAAAGCATCCGAAAAACCCTCGCTCATCGCCTGCAGGACCGTCATCGGCTATGGCGCTCCCACCAAGCAGGGGACGGCGGCAACCCATGGCGCGCCTCTGGGCGACGACGAAATCGCCGCGGCGCGCGACGAGCTGGGATGGGACAGTCCGCAATTCGTGGTCCCCGCGCCAATCCTCGCAGCCTGGCGTGCGGCGGGCACCCGCAGCCGGACCGCCCATGCGGCTTGGCAAGGCCGCGCGCAAAAGCTGGGCGCTGCCGATCTTGCCCGGCTGCACGACCCGGTTGACAGCGCTGCCCGGGCGGAAATCGCCGCGGCCGTGCAGGCGGTCAAGATAGAGTTTTCCCGGGAAGCGCCGGCGCTCGCGACGCGCGTTTCCTCTCAGAAAGTGCTGGAGAAATTGGTTCCTGTCATCACCTCCCTGGTAGGCGGTTCCGCCGACTTGACGGGTTCGAACGGGACGCGCACGTCTCATCACGTGCCGGTGCAGCCCGGCGATTTCTCCGGCACTTACATACATTACGGCGTGCGTGAGCATGGCATGGCGGCGGCCATGAATGGCATGGCGCTGCATGGCGGTATCGTGCCCTATAGCGGGACTTTCCTTGTCTTCGCCGATTATTGCCGGCCCTCCATTCGCCTGTCGGCGCTGATGGAGCAGCGCGTCATCTATGTCATGACCCATGATTCCATCGGCCTCGGCGAGGATGGCCCGACCCACCAGCCGGTCGAACATATGGCGTCGTTAAGGTCTATACCCAACCTCAACGTCCTGAGGCCGGCCGACGCGGTGGAATGCGCGGAGTGCTGGGAAATCGCACTGTCCTCCGCCACCACGCCATCGGTGCTTTGCCTGAGCCGCCAGAGTCTTCCGCTGCTGCGCCATAGCCATACAGATGAAAATCTCACCGCCAGGGGCGGCTATGTCATGCGCGAGGCGGGTGTGACACGCGACGTGACGCTGATCGCCACCGGTTCGGAGGTTTCGATGGCCCTGGAGGCCGCGAATACCCTTGCCGACGAAGGGCACAACGTTGCCGTGGTCTCGATGCCGTGCTGGGAATTGTTCGAAGCCCAGCCGGCCGACTATCGCGAAAAAGTGCTGGGGTCGGCGCCGTGCGTCGGCGTGGAGGCGGCCTGCGGCTTCGGCTGGGACAAATGGACCGGCTCGAACGGCGCCTTCATCGGCATGAGCAGCTTCGGCGCCTCCGCGCCTGCAAGCGAACTTTACGAGCATTTCGGCATTACCAGCAGCGCGGTGGCCGACGCCGCCCGCGCGCTGATCGACTCTGACAGGGAGTAAGAAGGCAATGACCAAGACTCGCGTGGCAATCAATGGTTTCGGCCGCATCGGGCGCCTGGTGCTCCGGGCCTATCTGGAATCGGAGCGCGACGATCTGGAATTCGTCGCGATAAACGATCTCGGCCCGGCGGATATGAACGCCCACCTGCTCGCCTATGACAGCGTGCACGGGCGCTATGACGGCGATATCACGGCAAGCGACGGCACTCTCGTTGCCGAAGCCCACTCCATGCAGGTTTTCTCCGAGATGCTTCCCGAGAACCTTCCCTGGGGCGATTTGGATGTAGATATCGTCATGGAGTGCACCGGCCGTTTCACCGACCGGAGTGCCGCCGCGCAACATGTCGAGGCCGGCGCCAAGCGCGTGCTGGTCTCCGCGCCCTGCAAGGACGCCGACCTGACGGTGGTTTACGGCGTCAACGACGACAAGCTCACGCAAGAGCATCATGTCGTCTCGAACGCCTCCTGCACGACCAATTGCCTTGCGCCGGTCGCCAAGGCCCTGAATGAAGCGATCGGCATTCGCCACGGCTATATGACGACGATTCACGCCTATACCGGCGACCAGCGCCCGGTCGATACCTTCCACAAGGATTTCTTCAGGGCCCGGGCGGCGGCAACCAACCTGATCCCGACATCGACCGGCGCAGCGCGCGCGGTCGGGCTGGTGCTGCCCGAGCTGGCCGGCAAGCTGGACGGAGCCGCAATCCGCGTGCCGACGCCCAATGTCAGCCTTATCGATCTTAAATTCACCGCCGAGCGCAAAACCAGCATCGAGGAAATAAACGGCGCGGTTATCGCAGTCGCGGCGAATGGCATGGCGGGCGTTCTCGCGGTCAACGACAAACCTCTGGTCTCCTCCGACTTCAACCACAATGCAGCGAGTTCGACTTTCGATCTGGCGAGCACGCAAGTCGTCGACGACACCTTCTGCCGCGTCGTGTCCTGGTACGACAACGAGTGGGGCTTCTCCAACCGGATGAACGATACCGCCGGAGCGATGGGACGCCTCCTGTAATGAAGGACGCACTGGACAATCTGCGCGCGATCGACGGCGTTGACGTTGCCGGCAAGCGGGTCCTGGTCCGCGCCGACCTCAATGTACCCGTTTCCGGCGGCGCGGTAACGGATGCAACGCGGATACAGCGGGTCCTGCCGACCATAAGAGCGCTCAGCGAACGCGGGGCGAAAGTGGTCATGGTCTCTCATTTTGGCCGGCCCAAAGGCAAACCGCATCCCGACATGTCACTGAAGATCGTGACCGATTCGATGCGTGGCATGCTGCCCGGCGTCGACGTGCAGTTCGTCGAGGGCTGCGTCGGTGCCCACGCGCAAGCCGTTGCCGGCGCGCTCGAAGACGGCCAGGTCGCGGTGCTTGAGAATCTGCGCTTCCATCCCGGCGAAGAAGCCAATAGCACCGACTTTGCCAAGTCACTCGGCGCTTTGGCCGATATCTATGTCAACGACGCCTTCTCGACCGCCCATCGGGCGCACGCGTCGACAGAGGCGATAACCCGTCTGCTGCCCTCCTATGCGGGGCCGGCGCTGATGGCCGAGATCATCGCCCTTCGCACGGCGCTCGATAATCCCGAGCGGCCCGTCGCGGCGGTTGTCGGCGGCGCGAAGATTTCGACCAAAATTCCCGTGCTGACCAATCTCCTCCCCAAGGTCGATTTTTTGATTATTGGCGGGGCAATGGCGAACACCTTCCTGTTTGCGATGGGTCACGGCGTCGGGAAGTCGCTTTGCGAGCCTGACTTCGCGGAGACCGCCACCGGAATTCTCGCGGCGGCGCGCGAACAGAGCTGCGAGATTCTGCTGCCCAAGGACGTTGTTGTCGCCGAGGAATTCAGCGAAGGCGCCCCGAGCGAGGTTTGCGGCATCGACGCGGTGGGCCAGAGCGGAATGATCCTCGATGTCGGCCCGGCAACCGTCGCTGATTTGGCCGAACGGCTGAGCAACTGCCGTACATTGCTCTGGAACGGCCCGCTTGGCGCGTTCGAAATCGAACCCTTCGGCGCCGGCACGTTCAAACTCGCGCAAGAAGCGGCAGCGCTCACCAAACAGGGCACGCTGACAAGCGTTGCCGGCGGCGGCGATACGGTGGCCGCCCTGAATGCCGCCGGCGTCATGCAGGATTTCACCTATATCTCGACAGCGGGCGGCGCCTTTCTCGAATGGCTCGAGGGCCGCGAATTACCAGGCGTCGCCGCACTGGCGCGAAATCAGCAACATCAACTGGCAAGGAGTGCATGATGGCACGGATATCAATGAGGCAATTGCTGGATCACGCCGCCGAGCAGGGCTACGGCGTACCGGCCTTCAACATCAACAATATGGAGCAGGGCCTCGCGATCATGCAGGCCGCTGATGCCTGCGATGCGCCGGTAATCATGCAGGCCTCGCGCGGCGCGCGCGCCTATGCCGGCGACATCATGCTGGCGAAAATGATCGACGCATTGGCCGAGATGTATCCGCAGATTCCGGTCTGCATGCATCAGGATCATGGCAATGATGAAGCCACTTGCATGACGGCGATACAACATGGCTTCACCTCGGTGATGATGGACGGCTCGCTCGAGGCCGACATGAAGACCCCGGCCTCCTACGAATATAATGTCGAGATCACCGCGCGCGTCACGCGGATGGCCCATTGGGTCGGCGCATCGGTGGAGGGCGAACTCGGGGTTCTCGGTTCGCTGGAGACCGGCGAGGGCGAAAAGGAAGATGGCCATGGCGCGGAGGGCAAGCTGTCGGAAGACCAGCTCCTGACCGATCCCGATCAGGCGGTCGATTTCGTCGCCAGGACCAAGGTCGACGCTCTCGCCATCGCATGCGGCACCTCGCACGGCGCCTATAAATTTTCCCGCAAACCCGACGGCGACATCCTCGCCATGCGGGTTATCGAGGAAATTCACAACAAGCTGCCCAACACCCATCTGGTGATGCACGGATCGAGCTCCGTGCCCCAGGAATTGCAGGACATCATCAATCAGTATGGCGGGGCGATGCCCCAGACCTACGGCGTGCCGGTCGAGGAAATCGAGCGCGGCATCCGCCACGGCGTGCGCAAGGTCAATATCGACACCGATTGCCGCATGGCGATGACCGGGCAGTTCCGCAAACTGGCCCAGGACAAGCCGCAGGAATTCGATCCGCGGAAATTCCTGATCCCGGCAATCGACGCCATGCGCGATCTGTGCCGCGACCGCTTCGAGCGGTTCGGCACCGCCGGCAACGCCTCGAAGATCACCGCCATCCCGCTCGGCCAGATGGCCAAGTCCTATGCGGAGGGCTCGCTCGACCCGCAAATCAGTGCGGCGCGCGCCGCCGCCGAATAACTGGCAGCCACGCCAGAACACGTGAAAGAACCCGATCAGGAGATAGATCATGACCAAGAAGTCCAACATTTCCGGCAAATATGAAGCCGGCGTAAAAGAATATCGGGAGACCTATTGGGAACCCGACTACGAACCCAAGGACACCGACCTGCTGGCGTGCTTCAAAGTCACGCCGCAGCCCGGCATTGCCAAGGAAGAGGTCGCGGCAGCGGTCGCGGCGGAATCCTCCACCGGCACCTGGACGACGGTGTGGACCGACCTTCTCACCGACCTCGACTATTATAAAGGCCGTGCCTACAAGATCGAAGACGTGCCCGGCGACGATGAGAGCTACTATGCCTTTATCGCCTACCCGATCGATCTTTTCGAGGAAGGCTCGATCGTCAACGTGCTGACCTCGCTGGTCGGCAACGTGTTCGGCTTCAAGGCGCTACGCTCGCTCAGGCTGGAGGATGTCCGCTTTCCGCTGCATTATGTGATGACCTGCGGAGGTCCCCCCAACGGCATCACCGTGGAGCGCGACAGGCTCAACAAATATGGCCGGCCGCTGCTTGGCTGCACTATCAAGCCGAAGCTCGGACTGTCGGCCAAGAATTACGGCCGCGCGGTTTATGAGTGTCTGCGCGGCGGCCTCGACTTCACCAAGGATGACGAGAATATCAACTCGCAGCCTTTCATGCGCTGGCGCAACCGCTTCGAATGCGTGATGGAGGCGGTCGATCAGGCGGAAGCGGAAACCGGCGAGCGCAAGGGCCACTATCTGAACGTTACCGCCGGTACGGTGGAGGAAATGTACAAGCGCGCCGAGTTCGCCAAAGAGCTGGGCAGCCGTATCATCATGCATGACTTCTTCACCGCCGGCTTCACCGCCAATACCTCGCTCGCCAACTGGTGCCGCGACAATGGCATGCTGCTGCATATTCACAGGGCCATGCATGCGGTGGTCGACCGGCATCCCAAGCACGGCATCCATTTCCGGGTTCTGACCAAATGTCTGCGGTTGTCGGGTGGTGACCATTTGCACTCGGGCACGGTCGTGGGCAAGCTGGAAGGCGACCGCGAGGCGACCCTGGGCTGGGTCGATCTGATGCGCGAGAGTTTCGTGCCCGAGAACCGCGCCCGCGGCCTGTTCTTCGATCAGGATTTCGGCACCATGCCGGGTGTCATGCCGGTGGCTTCCGGCGGCATCCATGTCTGGCACATGCCGGCGCTCGTCGGGATCTTCGGCGACAATGCCTGCTTCCAGTTCGGCGGCGGGACGCTCGGCCATCCCTGGGGTAACGCCGCCGGCGCTGCCGCGAACAGGGTTGCCGTCGAGGCCTGCGTTCAGGCCCGCAACGAGGGCGTGGAGGTTGAAAAGAACGGCCGCGACGTCCTGACCAAGGCCGCCAAGCACAGCCCCGAATTGGCCGCGGCCATGGAGACCTGGAAAGAGATCAAGTTCGAATTCGATACGGTCGACAAACTCGACGTCGCAAGCTGACGCGGCGCTCGCCGAACCCCTTACGGAGAACAGTCAAATGGAATTGCAAGACTATCATTCCCTCCTCGATGATCCCGACAGCCGGAAGCTCGAGACCTATTCATACCTCGCCGAGATGGACGCCGGCGCGATCCGCAAGCAGATACAGGCGATGCTCGACAAGGGGTGGGAAGTCGCCATCGAGCATGTCGAGCCGGAGCGCAGCAACAAGACCTACTGGTATATGTGGAAGCTGCCATTCTTTGGCGAGTGGAATCTCGATACGATCATGAATGAGATCACCGCCTGCCGGAATGCCTATGCCGGCCACCACATCAAGGTGATCGGCTATGATGGCAAGAACCAAACCCAGGGCATGGCCATGGTCGTCCACCGGGCCTGAAAGCCTGACAACAAAGGAGGAGCAGATGACGGTTGGTGAATTTTTTGAGAAGCTCGAACAGAATATTGCGACCTGCAGGCCGGAAGATACGATCCAGACGATCGCTATAGTGCTGACCAGCAAACGTATCGGGGCGCTCCCCGTATGCAACGAGCTAGGCGCAATGGTCGGCATCATTTCCGAACGCGACCTGGTAACGGCCTTCGCACAGCGGGGCAGCGACACCAATGTGCTTCGTGTGCGCGACGTCATGACCAGCGACGTGATTACCTGCAATCGCGACGATACGATGGCGCAGGCGCGCAAGCTCCTGCAGACTCACCGCTTTCGCCATCTGCCCGTCGTGGATGACGGCGAGCTGGTCGGTATCCTCTGTATCCGCGACCTGCTGGAAACCCGCCTCGAGGAAACCGAACTTGAGGTCAAAGTCCTCAAGGACAGCGTCATCGCGGCCCGATTTCGCTAAGGCCAGGTACCGGAAAGGTTGCCCTCATGCCGTCTGACATCCTCATCGCACCCTCGATTCTCTCGGCCGACTTTGCCAGGCTCGGCGAAGAGGTGCGCGCCATCGATGAAGCCGGGTGCGACTGGGTGCATGTGGATGTGATGGACGGGCATTTCGTGCCCAATCTCACCTTTGGGCCCTGCGTGCTGGAGGCGATCCGCCCGCACACGAAAAAAGTCATGGACGTGCATCTGATGATCGATCCCGCGGCGCCCTATCTGGAGGCCTTCGCCAAGGCCGGCGCGGACATCATCACCGTCCATGCGGAGGCCGACAAGCATCTCGACCGGTCGTTGCAGGTGATCAAGGGGCTCGGCAAGCGGGCCGGGGTGTCGCTCAACCCGGCGACCAGCGAGCGCTCGATCGAGCATGTGCTGGACAAGCTGGATCTGATCCTGGTGATGACCGTCAATCCCGGCTTCGGGGGCCAGAAATTCATCCCCGCGCAATGCGCCAAGATCGCGCGGCTGCGCGAGATGATCGGCGAGCGTGCCATCGATCTGCAGGTCGATGGCGGGGTGAACCCCGAGACGGCCCGCGACGTGGCGCAGGCCGGCGCCAATGTGCTGGTGGCGGGTTCCGCGGTCTTCGGCGACGGGCGCTACGCCGCCAACATCGCGGCGATCCGCGGCGGCG
>JAJFHO010000250.1 GCA_021775575.1 Hyphomicrobiales bacterium | reverse complement strand
CCGCGCCGCCGCCGGCAGAGCCTTCGGTTATGTCACAGGCGACAATGCCCTTGCCACGCAATTTGGACGATCCGCCGGATGCACAAACGCAAACTGCGTCGCCGCCCATTCCAGCGCCGAGACCGCAGCCCGAAGTGCAGGCGCAGCCGGCCACGCCGCTGCCATGGCAGGTTGAATCGCAAGCGCAACAGCCGCGGGAAGAATCGGTTGTCGTAAGTTTGCCTCCGCAAACCGCCGTTGCGCCCGCGCGGCTGCCGGGCAGATCCGAGCTGAGAGGCTGGGTCAAGTCGACGGCGCGCGAGTTCGTCGGCGGGGTCGACGCGGACGGCATGCCGCTCTACCGGTTCGATATCTGGCTTGAGGCTCCCGACGAGGTTCGCTCGCAGATACAGCAAGTGTCGTATGAGTATCTGGCGCCTTCCGCACAGCCATCGTCGCAAAACTCAAACGATGCCGGCAACGGCTTCCGGGTAAAATTCGGCGCTGCGTCCTGCGCGGAGAAAGCCCGGATCACCGTGATCATGAATGACGGGAAACAGCGCAGGGTCGACGTTGACGGCTGCCGGATTCTTAACTGATACCTGTCTTCCGGCGGCCTTTTTTGGCTTTCTCCAAAAGTGCGAAACGGCAGCTTGTTCCGCCTCGCACCATACATTCGCGATGTTCCACAGGGCCGCCCAGCAGGCCTTCCAATAGTGCCAGGTCGAAACGGCAGACTTCCTCATGCTCCCGGGCCAGGTGGTGGAAGACACAGTTATAGGCCCGGATTTGCGGCGGTCCTTCAGGGTCTTCGCGTGCCGCCGACCCGGCGTCGATTTCCGCGGCGTAGCCAAGGTCGCACATGAGCTCGGCGACAGCCGCGATGCGCTGGCCGGTGTCCAGCCCGGCCAGGCTGGCCTTGTGGTCGTCGGCCAGCGATCGTCCAAGCTCTTCCAGCAGGTCGACAAGCGGTTTTGAGCCTTTCTTCGTCTTGATGAGCCTTAGCAGCAGATCGCCGAAACGATCATAATGTTTCGGGAATTCCGCCGCGCCTTGCTCCGACAAACGATAGCTCTGGCCAGGGCGTCCGCGCGTCCGGCTGATGCTTGCCCGTTCGACCAAGCCGTCGCGCTCCAGCGCTGTCACATGCTGGTAGACCGCATTGCGGGAGAGGCCGACACCGGCCCTGAGGCTGTCGATGGTCTGACCCTCGGGGGAGTGCAGGAGGCTATCCAATATTCTCTGGCGACCTGTATCGGGAGGATCGCGACGTCGCTCCATTGATATCTCCGTCGATCAGATTATGCGTCCGCTTCGCACACCCAAGCCATCAAGGCAAATGAATTCACACTTTTAACATATAAATATTGACAAACATTATAAAGCGCATATCGTCCGCCCTCCAATCTGACCTTTGGAGGGTTTTTGCAATGTTGACTTACGCCATCATATTATTCGGGATCGCCGCTGTGGGCGGTATGGTTTTGGCATCGCGCGTGCTTACCGAAAGACTGGCGCCCTGGCCGTTGTCTCTGCTGCATGCCGGACTTGGCGCCGCGGGCCTGCTGATCTTGGTTTATCTTGTTGCCGCCGCTGGTATGGACGCCGTCATCCTGCCGCTTGTGATTCTGGTTGTTGCCGCGCTTGGCGGTTTCTATCTGGCTTCGTTTCATCTCAAACGGAAGGTCGCGCCGAAACCGGCCGTGGTGATTCATGCCGGCGTCGCCGTGGTCGGATTCGGCCTTCTGCTGGGCGGCTTTATGGGCTGGATTTAGGCCCCGGCGACGGTGCCGCAGATGCGCATTTTCGGTCACCCGCTGCATCCTATGCTGGTGCATTTTCCGATCGTATTCTGGTCGGTGGCCACAAGTGCGGAAGTTGCCAGCCAGGTTGGCGTGGAACTGCCGGTTTCTCTGGCTTTGGCGGCAACCGCCGCAGGCGTGGTCACCGCGATACCGGCCATGATCGCGGGATATCTGGATCTGGCAAGGCTGCGCAAAAATGCAGACGCCATGATTGCCGCTGAACGGCACATGATCAGTGCCGGCGGCGCGTGGATGGTCTATCTGTCGTGCCTTTTGGTCTATGTGTCGGATGGTGAGATTGTTGCCGGCGGATCGCCGGTCACGCTGGTGTGCTCGCTTTGCGGTCTGGGTCTGACCGTGTGTGCCGGCTGGTACGGCGGGCGTCTGGTATATGGCCATGGCGCGGGCGTTGATCCGGATCTGACCGTGCCGCCGAAACACTCCGGCGAAACTATTTCAGGACCAGAGCCAGAAGATCGCGGAAACGCGGCCGCGTCGCCTCGATAAAGGGCAGGGGGCGGCAAACGTCGATGGTGGCCAGTCCAATGCGCGCGGTGAGCGCGCCGTTGAACACGCCTTCGCCGAGCCGGGCCGACAGTTTGGCCGTCAGGCGCTGGCCGATCAGTTGCTGCAGGAAGTCGTCGCCGATGGCGATGCCGCCGGTCAGAACGATATGGGTGACGACCATGCGGGCAAGGCGCATCAGACCGAGCGTCCCGGGCCGGGCTCCGTAAATGGCGGCGATCCGGCGCAGCATGCGCAGATTGAGAACAGCGACGGCGATCATATCGGTGATCGAGGAGGGACTGACCGCGGTGAGGATTGAAACGCGCCGGGCCGTTGCCGCGATGAGCGAACTGGCCTGAGTGTCGAGGGGGACGACCAGCTCGCGTTCGGTCAGGATCAGCCGGTCGCGGGCATCCATGACATCGCCTTCATGGTCGGCCAGGCGCGACCGGCCCCAGGCAAGGTCCTCGCGTGACGCGTAAAGCGTCCCAACACCGAGAAACGCCTTGCGTGCATCATCCTTGTCGTCATGGTTGATGGCGGATTGCGCGATCTGGCGCAGATTGCCCAGGCGGCGCAGCCGGAACAGCCCCCAAATTTCCGAAAGCGCGATCATGAGCGCGGAAAAGCCAGCCAGCCCGAGCAGGCCGAGCGCAAGCCAGCCGAGCCAGTCGCTCCTTCCAAGCAACGAGGTGACGACGTCCCCGAGCCACAGGCCGGCCGCCAGCATGAGCAGCCCGCCAACGGCGGAAGCCAGAATCCCGGCCCAGCGGATGCCCCGCCCGATCGCGGCCGCATCGGGAATGCGCGCGGGCGGCGTGGCCGGTGGGGCGGCGGTTTCCTGGCGCGGCGCGGGCTCTGCCGCTTCCACGATCAAATTGGGATCGTCCGCCTCGAGCGCCGTCGGGGCCCGGTATTTTTGGGATTTTCCGGTCATGACAGGCGGTCTTTCAGCAGAAAATCCATGACCCGGTCCATGCGGATATGGGGAATTGGCGTGTGTGCCCCGGCCTCGCCGGAGAGAGGGCTCGGCGGGCGGAACCGCACGAAATGCGCATTATGGTCTTTGCCTTTTGCGCCATCGTTCCATTTGCCGCTCGCGATCTCCTCCGGATCGTCGGGCAGGTCGCCGGGAAAGATGGCGAATTCCTCCGCGCCGTCGAATGTCCGCGTCCCGATCTTTTCGCCTTGCAGCGGCGTGCCGATGATGCAGGGCAGCTGTTCGCCCTTATGGCGTGCTTCGCCCTCGCGCGTCGCGCGGACCGCGGCGAGCGCCAGGACATCGATCTCGGCGCCGGCGAATTCGGCGCGTTCAATCGCGGAGCGGGTGATATGCGCGAGAATAGCTTCCAGCCGGTCATGGGCGCTGTGATGGATATGGTCGGCCTTGGTCGCCGCGAACAGGATGCGGTCGATACGCTTGAACAAGACGGAAGAAAGCCAGCTATTGGCGCCGGGGCGGAAACATTTCAGGATCGCGGCGAGCGCACGCTCCAGATCGCGCAGGGCGACGGCGCCGCCATTGACCGCGGCAAGGGCATCGACCAGGACGATTTGCCGGTCGAGCCGGGAAAACTGGTCGCGGAAAAACGGTTTCACCACATGGGTTTTGTAGGATTCATAGCGCCGGCCCATCATCGCCCAGAGCGATCCCTGCGGCGCGCTCGCGTCGTCGGGAATGTCGAGCGGTGAAAAGGTGAGGGCGGGCGACCCTTCCAAATCGCCTGGCATCAGAAACCGGCCCGGCGGAATTGTCGGCAGCGCATACTCGTCCTTGCGGCACTCCTGCAAATAAGCGGTAAAGCTTTGCGCTGCCTTCGCGGCGATCCGCTCGTCGGCATCGGCCTTCGCATCGAGACCGGAGATGACGGCGCGCCACGATTTCGACAACTGTTTGCGCGGCGCTTCCAGGCTTTGTGCAACTGTCTGGCGCGACCATTGCTCGAAGGAAAGCTGCAGCAGCGGCAGATCGAGCAGCCATTCCCCGGGATAATCGACAATATCGATATGAAGCCTGTCGCGTCCCAGAGTGCGGCGGACGAAGCCTCGCGGCTCGAAATCGAGCGTAATCCGCAGCTGGCTCAGGCGCCGCGTGCTTTGCGGCCAGTGCGGCGGCGCGCCGGTCAAATCGGCGAGATGGCGCTCATAGTCGAACCGCGGCACCGCGTCGTCGGGCTGGGGTTCCAGATAGGCGCGGCGGATCCGGCCCTGCGCGACGGCATCGAAGAAAGGCAGCCGGCCGCCCGCGATCAGATTGTGAATGAGCGACGTGATGAATACGGTTTTGCCCGATCTCGCGAGCCCGGTGACTCCCAGTCGCACCGTGGGGCTGACAATATCGTGGGCGAAAGCGCCTGCATTGCGCAACGCTTGGGCGGCGCCATCGGAAATATCGGTTAGTTTCAAAGAGGCCTCATGAAATCGACCAAAACAACCGCAGGTCTCCGCGGCGCCGGCGCCTCTTTATAGTGGACTGGTTGCGCGCAAAAAAGCCCTTCTAAACCAAAGCGGTAAGAAACGTCATCGCGACGAGCGTCGAAAACATCAATGCCAGCGCGGCGATTCCTCGGCTGTAATCCCAAGCCATACGACCCTCCCGTGTCATAGTTTGGATAGCCCAATTCCCTGGGTCTTATTTTGCACTTATGCTGCCTTTGGGATGGTTCAAGAGGAGCGAACACATAAATTTCACAAATTTTCAGCCCGGGCGGGCTGCGTCACGCCTCAGATGGCCAACCACAATACCGTCGTCAGGCCGAGGATCACATACAGGCCGATGACCATGGCTATCCCGCGCAAGAAATCCTGAGTCATGCCAAAACTCCCTGTCGTCTGCATCATTCTCACCTTTGTGGTGTTTGTTTCGCTGACTTGTGATGACAGGATAGAGGAGTGTCGCTGAACCGGGATTGAAGCCGCTATTCATCCGCCGTTCATGTTCGCGGCACGGCGCGGCGCGGCCGGGCTTGCGGGGCGCGGAGCGTGAAACGCGGGGATTGTCGGACAGGCGGGCGCGCGAAGCCCTGCGGGAAAGGCTCAGCGCTGTTCGCGCCGCGCCATGAAGGCCAGCCGTTCGAACAGATGAACATCCTGCTCATTCTTGAGCAGGGCGCCGTGCAGCGGCGGAATCAGTTTGCGTTGATCCGTCTCGCGCAAGGTGGCGGGATCGATGTCCTCGTTGAGGAGGAGTTTGATCCAGTCCAGGAGTTCCGACGTTGAGGGTTTCTTCTTGAGGCCCGGCACATCGCGGGTCTGGTAGAAAACACCCAGCGCCTCTGAAACCAGCCGCGATTTCAATTTTGGAAAATGCACTTCGATGATGTCTCGCATCGTTTCAGGTTCGGGGAACTTGATGTAATGGAAGAAACAGCGGCGCAGAAACGCGTCCGGCAGTTCTTTTTCATTGTTCGAGGTGATGATGACGACGGGTCTGTTCTTCGCTTTCACCGTTTCGCCGGTCTCATAGACATGGAATTCCATCCGGTCCAGCTCCAGGAGCAGATCGTTTGGAAATTCGATATCGGCCTTGTCGATTTCATCGATCAGCAGAACCGGCCTGTCTTTCTTCACAAAGGCTTCCCACAGTTTGCCGCGCTTGATGTAATTGCCGATATCTTCGACCTGGTCCGAGCCGAGCTGTGAATCGCGCAACCGGCTCACCGCGTCATATTCGTAAAGCCCTTGCGCGGCTTTGGTGGTGGACTTGATGTGCCACTCGATGAGATCCGCGCCAATCGCTCCCGCCACCTCCTGGGCCAGGACGGTCTTTCCGGTCCCCGGCTCGCCTTTGATGAGCAGCGGCCGCTCCAGAGTGATTGCCGCATTGACGGAAACGCGCAGGTCCTCCGTCGCGATGTAGCTTTTGGTGCCTTCAAATTTCATCGAGTCTGACTTTGTGCTGCTTATGGTCGGGCCGGAGACTATGTGCTGGCGAGGCTTCCGGCAAGGCGAGATTGGGCATGGCCGGATCGTGGGCCTCTCCCGGCAATTTCTGCCCGCTTCGGGCAACTCTTGCCGGTCAGCGCGATGATTGTTTGCAGTGCTCAATATTTAAGTATCGGAAAAACAACGATAAAAAAACTGGCATCGCCCTTGCTCCCTGTATGGCAGTTCAAGTTGCGTCCGGTCGAGTTGTGTGACCGGGAAGTGGTAAGGAGAAGTAAGATGGGTATTTTCGGCGCGTTGACCACAGCGGTCACGGGGCTCCGGGCGCAGTCATTCGCTCTTGAGCGCATTTCAGACAACATCGCGAATTCACAGACAACAGGCTA
>JAJFHO010000249.1 GCA_021775575.1 Hyphomicrobiales bacterium | reverse complement strand
CTTCACGTATTTTCGCCAAGCGTGGTTATGGCGGTCAGCGAATACGAAAAACAAGCGTTTCACTTATACGCTTTTGCAAAGCATCAACAGTTTTTCGAGACGCTTCGGCCGCAAATTAGCGAGGCTGTCAAAGACCGTATCGACGATATGAAAACTCTCATCATTGGGAAGTTCGTTTAACATCTCTAAGATCGCACGCTCAGGCGACGATTTGATAAGCAGCCAACGCGCGGTTATTTGCATGGTCTTATCTAGTGGTGCGGTGTTTTCACGTTCAACGCCAAAGGGATCGTCCCCAAAAAGGTTGCAAGTGCGCGTATAATATTTGTGTGGCGTCGGAAGACGTTTCAGCCAGGACGGTATGTCATCCCCATAGAGATAAACCACGTCCTGACCGCTCAGACGAAGATAATGGTCGGCACCATCGACGCTAAGCGCGGTCCTACCGCCCACATGAAAGTTGTATTCCATCAACCGCTGCATGGAGAGGACGGTTATCTTCCAGTCGGTTGTCGCGGCTTCCGTCTCGCCTTCGAGGAATGGCCGACGGTAAAGGCCTCGGACCACCGGCTCCAGCCAGCCGCGCTTTGCATAGTTGTATATGGATTTCCGGTCGATCTTGCGAGCCACAAGCCAAGCCGCATCGACCAGGAAGCCCGGCGGGACTTCGTCGAGAAGCGGTTTTAATTTTCCTGTTTTTTGTTGGCTCATGACCATTAAAATAGGCGGTACTCAAAGTGGTAGCAACAGTGAATTTTGAAATATGTCATGTTTAATGGTATAAAGCCAATACAATTGATAAATTATAAAATAAGTGCCGGAAACCACCGACGGATAGATTGCAAAACTCATAGCAGACCAAATTCCAATAGGCGCCTTTACGCAATTACCCCCAACGCTCTAACTATTTGAAATGATGTGGCTTTTAGAATCGATTAGAAACGCCATCGCACTTGACCGATTTGGGTCATCGCAGCCTTCTAAAGGAACGAAGATGAGACATAAATCCAGTATGCGTTTGCGCCGCTGAACCTGCCGCTCCACTTGATCCATCCCAAAACCTCCTTTGCTTGCCGATAAAAGCTAAAGGTGTCTCGCGAATTCGTACATTCCTACATATATATAAGACAAATTACATCAAATGATAGACAATTACGCAAGCTTATTGTTAAGCTCGAGAGTTCGAAGTCAGTATTTTACAGCCCTGCCACATGATTCGACGCCAGCCCCCGGGCTTGTCCCGACATCCATGGCCGCGGAACGCTGGGCAGAGACAATTCCGAGGCAAGCTCGGCAATGACAAGGGCGTGAGCGTGCGGTTATGGCCGACCGTTGATGAAAGCAGATGCGAAATCACATTATGACTGTCACCGCGCATGCGCCGAATCGGCCCGGCTTTACCCCCCCCTATCAACAGGTCCGCGAGATTTTGCTGGCGCGGATCGCGTCTGGCATTTGGCGCCCGGCAAAGGCGCTGCCGAGTGAACAGACGCTCGCCGCTGAGCTCGGCGTCAGCCAGGGGAGGGTCAGAAAGGCGCTCGATTCACTTGCCGCCGACCAACTCGCCGAACGCCATCAAGGCAAGGGCACATTAGTCGTCGAGCACACGCAAGAAAGCACGCATTTTCGCTTTTTCAAGGCCTGCCATGCGTCCGGCGAGCGTGCGATGCCGTCTTGCCGACAATCGACGATCCTGCGGCGTCAAGCCAGACCCGTCGAAAAGCTGAAGTTCGGCCTGGAAAAGGACGCCGAGATTTTTCTGATCCGGCGCGATCGTCATATTGGCGAGGCCGTTGCGGTGCGCGAGACGATCGTTCTTTCCGTGGCGCTGTTTAAGGCCTCTATCGGCTCACGCCGCTGCCGAACACGCTTTACACGCTGTATCAGGCGCAATTCGGAATCTCGATCGTCTCGGCCTCTGAGCAGATTCAAGCTGTCGGCGCCAACAAAGACGACGCAGCCGTGCTGGGCGTCGAGCGCGGCGCCCCGATCCTTCAGATCGAACGTATCGCCTATGACATCACCGGCCGGGCGATTGAACTGCGCCAAAGCCGTCTCTTGACCGGCAAGCTCGTCTATGCCGTCGACTTCGTTGATCGAGATGGCTGTCCGATCCCGACTATTTCCCGGGGCTCGATCGATCCGCCGCAACTGTGAGGAAAGACCTGCGCAATGAAGGACAATACTCGGCTTGCCCATTCCGGTCGCCGCAAGGCGTGGAGCCATGGGATCGTCAACACGCCAGTCTATCGGGCCTCGACTTGCACCTTCGATAGTTTCGCCGATCTCCGTCGCGCGCTCGATGCGCCGGATTCAGGACTCTTCTACGGCCGGCTCGGGACTCCCAGCCAATGGTCGCTTCGTGAGGCTATCTGCGAGCTGGAGGGCGGCGCGGGAACATGGCTCTACCCTTCTGGCATGACCGCGGTCGCCGCTGTCGTCCTCTCCTTTGCGGGCGCGGGCGCGCATGTCCTGATGACGGACGGCGCCTATGAGCCGGGGCGGACGCTGTGCAGTGATCTGCTGCCGCGTTTCGGCATCGACGCGACATTCTACGACCCCGCCGCCGGCGCCGGGGCGCTTCAGCCATTGTTTCGTGATAACACGCGGCTCGTGCTGGTCGAATCCCCAAGCTCGATGACTCTGGAGGTTCAGGACCTGCCCGCGATCGCACGCCTCGCACATGCGCGCGGCGCACGAGTCCTCGCCGATAATACCTGGGCGACGCCTCTTTACTGCCGCGCTCTTGATCTTGGCGCCGATATCGTCGTGCACGCCGCGACCAAGTATATCGGCGGCCATTCGGATCTTGTCATGGGAATCGCTTCCGCCAATGCCGCCGCTTGGCCCTTGCTGAAAGAGACCTCCGTCAAGCTCGGGCTGACCGCTGCACCCGACGATTGCTGGCTTGCTCTGCGCGGCCTGCGTACGCTGCCTGGGCGGTTAAAGCAGCATGAACAAGGCGCATTGGAGCTGGCCCGCTGGCTTGCAGGACATCCCGAAGTGGCGCAGGTTCTTCACCCTGCAATTGCAGACTGTCCTGGACATGACGTCTTTTGCAGGGATTTTCGCGGCTCGACCGGGCTGTTCTCGGTCGTTCTCGCGCGCGGGCGTTATGAGGATATGGGCGCTCTCCTCGATGATCTCGAACTGTTCCAGATGGGCTTTTCGTGGGGAGGCTTCGAAAGCCTGATCATGCCCTATAACGCAGCGCAGCTCCGCTCGGAGCGCCGATGGGCGGCGCAGGGCCCGTTGTTGCGGATACATGTCGGACTGGAAGACCCCGAAGATCTTATCGCCGATCTCGCAGCGGGACTGGATCGATACCGGGCGGGAATCGGCTGAGAGTCGCAATCAACGCACAAAGCAGGCGAGCTTTCGCCCGTCCGCGCGTCGGGTCAGGGGCGGCGGGGTCCGGCGGCATTGCGGTTCCGCATCAGGGCAACGGGTGACAAAGGGGCACCCGGCGGGCGGCGCGATGGAACTTGGAGGATCGCCGGGGAGCGGCGGCGCTCGGCGCTGTCTCTGTTGCTTCGGGTCGGGCAAAGGAATGGCGCTCAGAAGAGCCTGCGTGTACGGATGGCGGGACGCCTCAAAGACCTGTTCGAGCGGTCCTTCCTCAACGATATGGCCGAGATACATCACGGCGATCCGATCAGCGACATGACGCACCGTGAGCAGGTCGTGAGAGATGAAGAGATAAGCAAGGCCAAGTCTTTCCTGTAGGTCGGATAGGAGATTGAGAATCTGTGAGCGGATCGAAACATCGAGCGCCGAAGTCGGTTCATCGCAGACGATCAGGAGCGGCTCAAGCGCGAGGGCGCGGGCGATGACGAGACGCTGGCGTTGGCCGCCGGAGAATTCATCGGGATAGCGCGCAGCGCCTGACGCCGGCAGACCGACTTGTTCGAGCAGGCTTCCTACACGCCGGCTCAACGCCGCCCCACGCAGCCCGTCCTGCAGAAACAGGGCCTCGCCGACGCTTTCGCCTACCGGACGGCGCGGATCAAGGGCGGAAAAGGGATCTTGAAAAATGATCTGCACGTCGCGACAGAGCGGCCTGCGCGCTTCGCGCGACCGCCCGCCAATCTCGCGTCCGTCGAGAAGAATCCGCCCAGCAGTGCGATCGACGAGACCCAGGATCGCATTGCCGGTTGTCGATTTTCCGCAGCCGCTCTCGCCCACGAGCGCCAGCGTCTCTCCGGCGGCGATGTCAAAATTCAGATCATCGACCGCCCGCAGCGAATTCGAGGCCGAGCCCAAAGACCCGTTACGGACGGGGAAGTAAACCTTCAGCCCACGAACCGACAGAAGCAGTGCGTCTCGTCGTGCTGGTCTGCCGGCAGGCGTTGTCATCTGATCCGCTCCATCACTTTTTCGGCATGCCAGCAGGCGCTCTTGCGCTGCGGGTCGCTGTCGAGCGCGACGAGCGGCGGGGCGTCTAAGGCGCAGCGCGAATCCGCGAGGGGACAACGAGGCGCAAAACGGCAGCCCTTCGGCCAGCCGGCGAGATCGGGAACATTGCCGCGGATGGTCGGCAGAAGCGTCTTGCGCCGCCCGTCGAGCGTCGGGATCGTGCGCAACAAGAGGCGGGTATAGGGATGGTATTGGCGCTCGAAAAGCGCCTCCACATCGGCTTCCTCAACGATCCGGCCGGCATACATCACGCAAACCTTGTCGGCGATGTCCGACACCACGCCCATATCGTGCGTAATGAGCAGGAGTGTTGTATTATGCTCCGCGCGCAGACGCCTGAGCAGGTCCAAAATCTGTGCCTGAATGGTGACGTCGAGCGCCGTCGTCGGTTCGTCGGCGATCAGTAATTTCGGTTGGGCAACCAGGGCAATCGCGATCATCACGCGCTGGCACATCCCGCCTGAAAGCTCGAATGGATATTGGCGCGCGCGTATCTCCGGATCCGGAATTCCCACGGCGGCGAGCAGGCCGAGGGCGGTGGCGCGAGCCTCGGGACGGGTGGCGCGGCCATGAACAACCAGCGTCTCGGCCACCTGCTCGCCGACTCTCATAAGCGGGTTGAGCGACGCCGCCGGTTCCTGGAAAATCATGCTGACCGCCGTGCCGCGCATAGCGCGAAGCGACTCCGGAGCGAGCTCGCTGAGCAGATGATCCATCAGGCGGACAGTTCCGTGGCGACGCTCGGCGACGTCAGGCAAGAGACCCACAATGGCGAGCGCCGTCAGACTTTTGCCGCAGCCGCTTTCACCAACGAGCGCCATCGTCTGCCCCGCATTGATGGCGAAGCTGACATCCTCGACGGCGGACAGACCTTTGATGGCGACGGAAAGCCTTTCTACTTCGAACAGTGGCGCGGCGGCGCCGACGGATGAAAGGTTGGGCGATGCGATCATGCCGAGCGCCCTTCGGCGACCGTGGCCCACGGCGAAACCGGATGCGCCATGGCTTCGAATCGCGGATGTCCCGGACGCCGCCTGACGGCGGTCGGGATGGCGAACGAGACCGGATAGACGGTCTCCTCAACGGCCAAGACAGGAAAATGCCGCGTGAGGAGCGAAACGATGGACGGGTGCGTGCGCGTGTCGACGACGACCGTGCTGGTGCTCGTATCAAGGCGCGGCGCATGAAAGGCCGTCTCCATATCCATGCCGAAATCGAGCATATAGGACAGGAGCTGAAATACCGCCGGGAAGATTTGCCGTCCTCCCGCCGCCCCGATCGCCAGCGCCGGCCCATCCTCATCCACCGCCAGCACGGGGCACATATTGGCTAATGGCTGCGCGCCGCCAGCGATGCTGTTGGGCTGGCCGGGGCGCGGATCGAACCACATCACGCTATTATTCATCAATATCCCCGCCGAAGGCAGGACGACCTTCGAACCGAAGCGGGAAAGGAGTGTATTTGTGAGTGCGACCATATTCCCGTCGCCATCGACAACGCTGATATGCGAGGTGCACTCGCCATGCAGACCGGGCATGCTCCCGGCATGGCCGAGTTCCCGGAAGCGGTGTCGATATGCTTCACGCAGGGCGTGCACATAGGCGAGCGCGCTATCCCCGTCAGGTTCACCGCTCCCCGGAGCCCAGGCCGCCTCGAGGCGCGCGAACGCATCGAGAAGCGATGGGCCGCCGCTGAGCCCCGGCATGACATGCAAGGCGTGGCCGCGATAGTCTCCGACCAAGGGCTGTGCCCATCGGCAGTGATAGCCCGCAAGGTCCGCTTCGGTGATCCGTGAGCCGCCGGCCGCGAGATCGGCAGCCATCGCTTTTGCGGGCGCGCCTTCGTAGAAAGCGCGCGGGCCTTCTTTCGCCAGATGGCGCAGAAGCCGCGCCTTGGCGGGCATCGGAAGGCTGAGATTGCGCTGCCGCTCGGGCGCACGGGGAGCCCACCCGTCGCACAGGAAAATCTCCGCTGAGGCCGGAAATCGCGCCAGACCCGGCGCGTCAATGGCGATGCACATGGAGGTATACCAATCGACCGTGAGCCCGGATTGCGCCGCTTCGATGGCTGGCGCCAGCGCATCTTCCCAGCGCATCGTGCCGAGTTCGGCAAGGGCGGTGGCGAGCCCGTCAATGGCGCCGGGAACGCAGATCGACTCATAGCCAATCAGGTTGCGTTCGCCGGCGACCGCCGGCCAGTTGAACCAGTCGCCGTCAGTGCTTTCAGTGAGAGGATAGTCGGCGGGGTCGAGCGCCCCGGGCGCGATCACATTGAAGTCGAGAGCGCGAGTGGTGCCGGTCCCGCCTTCGCCCCACAATAGAAAACCGCCCCCGCCGACGCCGCTCAACCAAGGTTCGACGACTGACAGGAGAAGCGCGGTCGTAACCGCAGCATCGACGGCGTTGCCGCCTTGTGCGAGAACGCGCGCTCCCGCCAGTGCTGCGTAGGGGTTCTGGCAGGCGATAAGTCCGCGATCGCTTTTCAATGCGGGCTTACTGGCCGTCCAACTGCTCGACATCATCACGCTGGTTGTCTCCTTTTAGTTCCGTTTGAAACGCCGTGGTCCGATGCCAGGCGGCGGCGCAGACTCGACCGCGAAGCGGCCGGCATTAGATGATGATCGATGGAATTCGGCAATTTGCGCCGCACTCGCCCACCACACGTCCGGCACCTCACGGAGACGAGAAAGCAGATCGCGAAGCATCGCAATGCGTGCGGCGCGTCCGATGATCCAGGGATGCACAGTGATCATGAACAAGCCGCCGGTCTCGTGATGGGCCTGCCATTCAGCGTGCCAACTCTCGCCCACCGCACGAGTCGAAGCAGGCGGCCACCGGTCGCCGCCACCGCCGAGAAACTTGAAATGAACAGCGTCATCGAGCTGCCAGTGTACCGGAATCTCGACGACATTGTCGATTTCATAAGGGTGCTCGAACCCCATCAGCGAGCTGTCATAAGCAAGGCCGCGCGCTGCGAGCGCCGCGAGCATCGGCCGCGTCATCTCCCAGCCCGGTGAGCGAAAGCCGGCCGGACGCACGCCGGTCTGCGCTAGGAGACGGTCAATCGAGGCGTCGAGGGCGTCTTCGAATTCTGCTTCTTCCGTGTCCGTCGGCGATTCATGGAAATAGCCGTGCAGGGCCAACTCATGGCCGCGACCGACGATGGCCGGTGCAATGTCAGGATGAAGCTCGGCGACCGCGGCGGGCAGAAAGAAACTGCCCCGAATGTCAACAGAGGCGAGCAGGTCAAAAAGTCGGCCAATACCGACGCGCGGTCCGAAGCGGCGCTGTTCGAGCTGTCCGATGAACGGCGTCATGCCGGCCCGGCGCGCCCACAAATAAGGCGCCTCGGCGTCGACATCGACGGAGATGCAACACGCGCTCTTCATGCCGTCAGGCCACGTATAGCGTTGAGGCTGCTGGGGCGTGCTCACAGGGCCTGCTTTTTCTGTTGATAGACGTCAAGCGATCCGATCGAATTGCCGCCGTCGACCGCGAGCGTGGCGCCGGTGATGTAACTCGCGGCGCTGCTTGCAAGAAAGGCGATAGCGGCGGGCGCGTCGCGCGGTTCGGATGCGCGCGCAAGCGGAACGGCGCTGATCACCGAGCGTATATGCTGCTCGCTGAGCCGGCTCACCTCACTGCCGGGCGCAAAACCCGGCTCAACCGCATTTACGCGAATCCCGTATTCTGCAAGCTCTAGGGCGAGCCCCTTGGTCAGCCGGTCGAGCGCCGCCTTGGAGACGCAATAAGGCACGACCGAACGACGCATCTTGCGCGAGGCGCCGGAAGAGATATTGATAATATTGCCAACGCGCCCGGCAGCGATCATCGCCTTGGCGAATCCTTGTGCGAGAAGAAAGGGTGCGCGAAGATTGACATCCATGATGTGGTCCCATTGCGCCGCGTTGATGTCGAGCAGAAATCCGCTCGGATAGACGCCAGCATTGTTGATAAGCAGATCGGGCGCGCGCCATCGGTCGATGACGGTTTCGATCAGCGATGCGATGCTGTCATCATTGGTAAACTCGGCGCAGTAGAGGAAATGGCCGTCACTCCCGATCTCCGCGAGCAGGCGCTCGAGGGCATCGCGCCGAAAATCGACAAGACAGAGCCGTGCGCCCGCCGCGGCGAAAGTTTCGGCGATCCATCGCCCGATCACCCCACAGGCGCCGGTAAGAACGATCGTTTGGCCGGAGAATTCCTCGGCATAGGGAAGCTGCATCTATCACCTCACGCGAAGTTCGAATTGATCGCTCAGGCGGTCGCCGACGACATTGACCGCAAGAACAAGAAGAAACAGGCACAGGCCGGGAGCGGCTGCGAGCCACCATGCGGACGCCACGTAGTCCTTGCCGACCGAGAGCATCCCGCCCCAACTCGGCGTTGGCGGCTGCACTCCAAGCCCTAGGAAGGATAGGCCCGCCTCAAACAGAACCATGAGGCCGAATTCCAGAGTTGCGACAACGATCAGAGCACCGACGATATTGGGCAGGATGTGAACCAGAATCTGACGCCGCGTTGAGGCCCCGACATAGTCCGCATATTGCAGAAAGGGCCGCCCGGCGATGCTCAGCGTCTGCCCATAGGCGACCCGGGCGTATCGCGGCCAGCGAGTGAGCGCCAACACCAACACGACGTTCCACAGACCCGGCCCCAGCACCGCAACCGTGATGATCGCGAGCAGGATCGCAGGGATCGAGAGAAAGACATCGACAAGACGCATCACCAGCGTTTCGATGAGACCGCGCCGGTATGCCGCAAGCATGCCGAGGGTCGCGCCCGCCGCGCCCGAAAGAAGCACCGAGAGAAAAGCCACGGCGAGGGAAACGCGGGCGCCGTAGACGATTCTGCTTGCAATATCGCGGCCCAGCTCATCCGTCCCAAGCAGGTGAAAGACGCCGCGTATTTCGCTCAGCGGCGGCGCGAGCCGCCCGAGCAGATTCTGGCGGAGCGGATCGGCCGGCGCGATCCATGGCGACAAAAGCGCCATCAATGCGAAAAGCGAGATGATGAAAAGAAACGGCCAAAGGCTTCGATCGACTGCGCCCGCCCCGCGCGCAAAGGCGCGCGCGCGCCGGGCAATCGCACGCCATCCGCTATGCGCCCTGTTTCCGGCTTCCGTCATGGTGCGGCTCTCTGAATGCGGATTCGCGGATCGATGGAGCTATACAGAAGGTCGGCAATCAGATTGAGCGCAATCGCGACCGCGCCGCCGAGCAGAACGACCGCCTGCACGACCGGAAAGTCGCGCGCATTGATCGCCTGCACCGTTAACTGCCCTAGCCCCGGCCAGGCGAAAACTGTTTCGACGATGACGGCTCCGGCGAGGAGGTTGGCAAGTTCGATCGCTGCGATCGTAACGATCGGAATGGCGCTATTGCGCAGCAGATGGCGTCGGAAGATGAGCCATTCCGACAGGCCCTTGGAACGAGCCGTGCGCACATAAGCCTTGCCCAGCTCGTTGAGGACGGCGTTGCGGGTCACGCGCGCGAAAGTCGCCATGCTGAGAAAGCCGAGCGAAAGGGCGGGTAGGATGATGCTCGTTGCCGTCTCCGCGCCGGAAGACGGCAGCCAGCCGAGGGTCACGGCGAACAGCAGTATGAGCAGAATGCCGCTCCAAAAAGTCGGCATACTCTGCCCCGCCAAAACAAGGCCCGTGAGCAGCTTCGCCGTCGCTGAGCCCGCCCGCAACGCGATCACGCCCCCTACAGGCAGGCCGAGGCACAAGGCGACCAGGAGCGCGCCGCCAGCAAGCGCGAGCGTGTATGGCTGGGGGGGGAGCAGAATCTCCGAGACCGGAACCTGCTGCGCGAGCGAGCGCCCGAAATCAAATCGCGCAAGACTGGAAAGATAGTCGAGATACTGAACCAAAACCGACCGATCGAGACCGAGCGCGCTGCGCAGCCGCTCAATATCCTCCGCCGTGGCTCCTTCGGGGGCGAGCAAAAGGGTCGGATCGCCCGCAAGCCGCTGGACGAAAAAGACCAGCGTGACCGTTCCGAAAAGCGCAATTAGCGAATGCAATAGACGCTTGATGAAAAAACCGGGCACGAGTAGAATCCTTCCAGAGTCGTCTGAGCGGCGGCCGGACTTAAGGTGCCCAACCCATGCGGTTGAGAAACATGCTTTCATCCGGAGTGGGTCGCCACTCGAGATCCGCCCGGGCGCCGTAGATGACGGACGTCTGATACAGAGGGACGAGAAGGCTTTCGGCGGCGACGCGGCGGTGGATTTCGGAATAAAGTCGCAGGCGCCGGTCCGCATCGAGCGTGCCGCGCGCTGTTTCGAGCGCGGCGTCCAAATCGCCATCCAAGACCGCCGACCACTCGCTCGAAGAATGGAGCAGCGGATAAAGAACATTGTCGGCGTCGCGGCATGCACAGGACCAGCGACCGAAATTGAGATGCGGCGCCTGCGCGCCCCGGTCGCGTACGCGTGCGAGGTAATTCGCCATGTCGGTGGTTTCGATCCGCACATCGAGGCCGGCGTCGCTCAGCATCTGTTGCAGCGCCTGCACGATTCGCGCGTCAAACACCGGCGCGGTAGCGAAAACAAGCGGGCGTTTCGCCGCTCCGCCCGCCGCCTTAACGAGGGCTCGCGCCTGCCCGGGATCATAGGCCGGTGCGGGGACATCGCGCGCCCAGCCGAATTGCTCTGGCGTGACCATGACGTCGCTCGGCTCGGCATAACTGTCGAGCAGCCCAGCCACGATCGCCTCCTTGTCCACGGCATGGGCGATCGCCCGCCGGATGCGGGAATCGTCGAGCGGCGGGCGCAGCGTGTTGAGCCGTAAATAGGCGACGCGCGTCGTGTTGACCGTAAGAATCTTGAGCCCGGACCGCCCGTGAAGCTGGCGAACGATATCGGCATTGAGACCGACGACGAGATCGCTGGCGCCCGAGCGAAGGTTGGCGACCCGCGTCGACATGTCGGGCACCGCCCGGAAGACGACCGTTTCAAATCCCCCTATGTCGCCCCAATAATCCGAATTACGAGTCAGCGTCACATCGACGCCGCGCCGCCATCTCATGAAGCGATATGGGCCGCTGCCCATCGGTTGCCGGTTGAACGCGTCCCCGCCGACGGCTTCGACGTAGTGCATGGGAACCACGGAGAGCTTTACGAGCTGATCGAACAGCGCAGGATAGGGGCCATCCGTCGTCAGCTCGACATGATTGCGATCGACAGCTCGGGCATCGACGATCTTGTTGAACTGTCCGGTCTGTGGACTCCCCAACGCAGGATCGAAAATGCGGCGAATACTGTACGCCGCGTCTTCCGCGGTCAGCGGCGTTCCGTCATGGAATCGGACGCCTTCGCGGATCGTGAGCAGAATTCGGGTTTCGTCGAGATAGGCGTGGTCCTCGACCAGAACGCCTCTGATCTCCCCGTTGTCATCGCGCGTATAGAGGTTGTCGAAAATGTTGCGGTAGACGTAGTAGCTGTCCGGATTCCACTGCATATGCGGATCGAGTGAAGAGGGTTCGCCCGCAAGATCGATAACTAAGCGATCCTTGACGTCGGCATGGGCGGTGTCGGCGAGCGCGCCTGCGAATGCGGCTACCGCGCCGACCCAGACGACAAGCGCGAGGCGTGACAGCCTCACTTCTTGTTGCTTCATTTGTCGCGCCCCCCGATTTCGCCCGGCTGTTGCACCGAGTCCGTACCGGGGCGGCGAACCATTGACGCAGCGCCATTGTCGCCATCGACGCCTGCCGCGCCTTCGACATCGTCAATTCTGATCTCGTCGGTCATGCCCATGACGACTCTGGTCAGGCATTCGTACTGGCGCTCAAGCGCGGCCGCGAGCGCGTGCCGGGCGCCCCGCCTATCGCCGCGTTCGAGGGTGCGCACCAGATCGGCGCGGGGCGAAGCAACATAGGGTTTTGCGCCCTTGCATACTGCGAAGGTCATGCACCGCTCCGTCCGGTCCCATAAATCAGACAGCGTCGCGGATAAAAGCGCATTGCCGAGGGCCGCCGCGAGGATGGTTAATGTTTCGCGCTCCAACCGCCAGCCCGCCCGTATAGCGTTTGTATCCTTCGCATCACTCAGAGCCTCCGCCACTCGCAAGGCCGTTTCAAGCCGCTCGCGGTCGGCATGCGTGAGGTCCGCCTCGACCAGTACCGGCTCCAGCGCCCGGCGCAACATGAAGACATCGGAAATCGAGCGCGGCGTGATTGGTTCAATTTGCCAGCCATGCCGGGGAATCGCATGCACGAGTCCGCCGCGCTCCTCGCTGATCAGCGCAGAGCGCACCGGCGCCTTTTTCACACCGTATCGATCCGCAATCTGTGCCTCGCTCAGGATTGCTCCAGGCAACAACTGACAGCTCAAAATATCCTGACGCAGCCGCACCGCGACCTGCTCGCGCAACAGGGTCGGCTGTGAAGCGCCAGAAGACGTCAGCTGTGGTAGGCCAGAAACAGTAAGCATTCCCGATTGGTCAAGCATGCGGCGATACTAAATCGTAGTAACTAAAATGTCAACATCATAAATTGACATGTCAATTTGCATATGGTAAACTCATCAATACCGGAGATCTGTCGCGGACCGCTCTCCACCACTGGGTTCGGGTGGTTGCCCGAAGCCCGCAATGCCGCACAGGAAGGGATACAAAATGCGTACAGGACATCGAATGAAATTGACGGTGATGGTCTCATGCAGTGCAGTCGCTCTGGCCGCTGCCTGCGATTCCGCTTACGCTCAGAATAGCCCGGGGCCGCGGGCGGCCTCGGAGGATAAGGTTGCCGACCAAATTATGGTCACCGGCTCGCGCATCAAACGTGGCGAGCTTACGGCCGTTAGTCCCATTACCGCCCTTGACAGCGTCGAGATCGATCAGCGCGGCGTGCTGCGCGTGGAGGACCTGATCAATACGCTGCCGCAGGCCTTCGGGGCCGAGGGCTCCAATCTTTCGAGCCTTTCCAGCGGTACCGCGACCGTGAATCTTCGCGGGCTCGGCACCAACCGCACCCTGGTTTTGATGGACGGCAAGCGTTTGCCCTTCGGATCGCCACAGGATGTCGGAGCCGACCTCAACCAGATTCCCGCCCAACTCATCGAGCGCACCGAGGTGCTCACAGGCGGCGCCTCATCGATCTATGGTGCGGACGCCGTTGCTGGCGTTGTCAACTTCGTTATGAAACGCGATTTTGAAGGGCTGGAAGCCGATTTCCAAGGCAGCTTCTTCCAGTCGGGTAACAATCGCAGCGGCCTGGAACGCGTGCTTAGTGACTTCAACCAGCCCGTGCCGGGCTCGGATGTGAGCGGGCGCAGCGTCGAGGTCAATCTCATCGCAGGCACCAATTTCGCCGACGACCGCGGCAACGTAACCGCTTGGTTCGGCTATGCGGATGACAATCCCGTGCTCCAGGGCGACCGCGTCAGCAGCGGTTGCGTTCTCGGCACGCGCAATGCCGGGACGGATTTTGCCTGCGTCGGATCGAGCGCAGCTTTTCCCGGACAGTTCTCCAATCTCGGCCAGGCGACGAATCCCGCCGACAATTTCACCGTCACCCTCGATCCTCAGGGCACGGATGGCAAGGACGGAGATGGGGACGGCATCACCGGCCTGCGCGCTTTCGACGCCCTGCGCGACACCTTCAATTTCGGCCCGGACAATTTCTTCCAGCGGCCGCGCGAACGTTTCGTCTTCGGCGCCAAAGCACATTATGAAATCGCACCGAAACACGAGGCTTTCCTCGACTTCTCTTTCAGCAACACGGATACGACGGCGCAGCTCGCTCCGTCCGCCAATTTCTCCGTTACGAATTCGATCAACTGCGATAACCCGCTACTGAACGCCGATCAGGTCGCGACCTTCTGCGCCCCGTCCAACACATTCGTCGACGGCGATGGCGTGACAAGGGGCAATGTCACTATCCGCCGACGCAATATAGAAGGCGGGCCACGACGCATAGGCATGGAGCTCACCACATTTCGCGTCGTCGGCGGCATTCGCGGCGAGATCGCGGATGGGTTCGACTATGAGGTCTTCGGCCAGTTCGCCAATACCGACGTGACAGAGCTTGCCAATGACCTGAACCGGGCCCGGATCGCACAGTCGATCGACGTCATCACGGATTCATCAACGGGCCAGCCCGTCTGCCGGGACCAGAGCGGCGGCTGTGTTCCCTGGGACATCTTCTCCCTCAATTCTGACGGCACGACCAGGGTTTCACAGGAAGCGGTGGATTTCCTCACGCTTCAATTACAGGCGCAGGGCGAGCTGAAGCAGACTCTTTTCGGAGGGGCCATAACCGGCGATCTCGATCGCTGGGGCGTCAAGAGCCCCTTCGCCGATCGTGGCGTGCAGGCCGTGGCCGGCTTCGAATATCGCCGCGATCAGCTGGAACAAACTCCAGATTTTGCTGGTCAGAACTTCCTCGCCGCCAGCACTTTCGCCAACCGGGACGCGGTTGCAGGCACGGTCGAGGTGTATGAGTTCTTTACCGAAGTGCAGATACCGCTCATCGAGAATGTGCCCCTGATCGAAGAACTGACGGCGAATGCCGCATATCGTTTCTCTGACTACACCAAGACCACGGGGGCAAGCAGCACTTATACTGCCGGCATGTCCTGGCAAGTCACGCCGGACATTCGCGCCCGCGCCCAGTTCGCCCGCGCCGTGCGCGCGCCGAACCCGGTCGAACTCTTCAGCCCGCAGACCATCCAGAACTTCAACTTGGTTTCGGGCTCCAACGGATTGTTCGACCCCTGCGCCGGACCGATGCCGGAACGTACCTTCGAGGAGTGCGCACGCACTGGTGTCACCGCAGCGCAGTTCGGCAATATCGTGGATAACCCTAACGGTGAGTTCAGCGGCCTGTTCGGCGGCAATCCGGACCTCGACGTCGAAAAGGCCAACACATGGACCGCCGGCGCCGTGATCACGCCGCGTGCCGTGCCAGGCCTGACCGTGTCAGTCGACTGGTTCTCCATTAAGGTCAACAACGCCATCGGCAACATATCGCCGAACCTCATCCTGGATGGATGTCTCACAAGCGGCGCTCCGGTACTGTGTGATCTCATTCAGCGTGGCGCCGGAGGCAACCTTTTCGTCAAGGACGGAACGACCTTTGTCCAGGCAACCAGCCTGAACAGAGGGCGCGATTGGACGGTAGGCGTCGACGCCGATGTCGGTTACACGTTCGAACTTGACGATGTTGGGCTGCGCAATGCCGGGGCGATGAACATCCGCTGGATCGGCACCTGGCTCGATAAGCTTGAGACGCGCCCCTTGCCGAAGGAACTGGAATCCCTGGTGGCTCCGGGGGATGCCGAGTTCGATTGCGTAGGCTTCTTTGCGGCTCGCTGCGGCACGCCGACGCCAGAATTCCGCTGGCGGTTCACGAGCACATGGGAGACACCCTGGAATCTGGATCTGACTACCACGTGGCGGTTTTTCGATAGCACCGAACAGTTCGGCGGCGGCCTGCCGATCGACAGCAAGTTCGACTCGACCAGCTATATCGATTTGTCTGCCAATTATAGGGTGCGTGAAAATCTCAACCTGCGGCTGGGCGTGAACAATGTCGCGGACAAAAACCCGCCCGTAAGCTCTGTGGTTAACCAGCCGCCCGACGGCAATGGCAACACCTTCCCGCAGGTTTTCGATTCCCTCGGACGGTTCTTCTTTGCCGGCGTCAATATGGGATTTTAGGGCGCATTTCGAAAAAGGGAGAACTTCATTCTCGGTTCGAAAAGCGACAAACAAGGCGTTGGAGCCATTTCGGTGATTCCATCTAAACTACCGAAACGGCTCTAAGCCTTAGCGGGGCGCCGAAATAGGAAAAGGACATTGGACACACGCACGGACGTCGCAGTGCTCGGAGCAGAGCGCTATATAGGCCAGCTTCTGCTCACGCTGCTGGACGAGCATCCACAGTTCACGGTGAGTCAGCTTTTTGCGAGCGATGACGGACAGGAAGGGCGCTATGCTGACAGCGTGCAATGGCTCCGCTCTGAAAGGCTTCCTGAAACGATCGCTGGACTTGCGCTCGAAAGACTAGGTGCTCCCATGCAGGCGCCGCTATGCATCTCCGTCCTTCCCGATGGCGCCTCGGCCGAGTGGGACCGATATTACGCTTCATCGGGAATACGCGTAATCACGCATGCTGAGGATCTGCGACTTGCCGGAGACGTGCCGCTTCTCGTGCCCGAGCTAGCTGCTGAGCGCATCGAAGCGGGAGAAATCACCGCCAGACTCCTCGCCACGCCCAATTGCACCACGACCATCCTTGCCCTGCCTCTCGCCGTTCTTGACCGGGCATTCGGCGTCGAGGCGCTGTGTGTGACGACCCTTCAGGCAATCAGCGGCTCCGATTTGTCCGGATTATGCGCGCTCGATATAGCCGACAATCTTTTGCCCGGCCTTGCCGGTGAAGAGGCGGCGTTGCAGGCAGAACTCACTCGACTCTTCGCACGCCGCTTCGCTGTCTCGGCACACGCCGTCCGCGCACCTGTGCACATCGGGCATTGTTTGACCCTGTCCATGCGGCTGGCCCACACCGCCCCTCCTGAGGACATAACGGCGGCTCTGTGTGCTTATTCCGCGCCCGAGTTGGTGCGGCGTGCACCAAGCGGGCTCGCACAACCGATCCGCGTGGTCGAGGGAGTACACCGCCCAGCGCCGCGGCCGGACGCGCAGAGCGACGGCGGCATGGTTGTCTCGGTAGGCGCAATTCGGCGATGCCCAGTGCTCGGGACGGCCATGACTGTCGTTGGCAACAATATGATGCGCGGTTCCGCCGGCGCCACCCTTCTCCTGGCGGAAATCCTTCACGCCGCCGACGCTGACGAAACGCATCGGTCGCCTGCGCTCCGCGACTAACGGGGATTCGACGCGGCGGCGCATCGATAGTCGCTGCATGTTAGGGCTACCCGTGGACTCCCAGCATACACATACCCGCGTAGGTGGACGGGTGGCAACGGGTCACCGACGCGGTGCATCGCGCCCGGTGGTCGAATATTCCTACAACTTTGACACGTCAGACGGCATTCTCACCCCTTCTGGCAACCGGACGGGGAGCTGCCCTTCGCGCCATCGGCGATTGCCGCGAAGGGCAGCGTCACGATCCTCGACGAACGCGGCGAGCGGCGGAGTGCGCCCTTCGTGACACCGCGAGCGCTGTCGCTCGAGGAGATGCCATTCATCGTAGAGCAATTCGCCTGCAGCGCCGCGAATTGTGAACATCGATCGGTGGAAAAGTGTTCCAGTTGGCCGCCTGAATTGGGCGGCGTAAAAGTGGGCCACTTTTCCACTGATATTCACACTCCCGGAGGGATAGAAACTCCCGATCCGCCCCGCCTCTTTCTCCGACGAGCTGGTCAAGGATGTTGCGGGTGATTGCCGTTTTCGATTTCGGCTTCTTCTGATGGGTCGAGGCCTTTGACGCACCGTCAGCCGCCCGGCGCAAAACCGATGACGTCAGCGCATCCTATAATGCCCCCTCGCCGGCGCATGCTGCAGTGTTCCCCGAAGAACCTCGTGCTGCAGCAATTTTGATAATCTACAGCTCGCGGCGTGCCGTAGTCATGCCTGTCGGCCTCCCGGCGTGCTTTTCGCTCTTCGTCGCGGAACAGATGATAGGCGATGAATTTGAGCCCGTCCGCCTCCGCTGGCGGCCAAGACAGGGACTGCCCGATCGCGGCCCGCACCTCGAGATAGGCGAGGTCGGACGCGACGGCGCGGATCGTGTTGTCAGGGACCACGGCGCGCACGAGATCGCGGAGGGTCTCAACGTCACCGGCCGTCAGATGGGTCGCTAGCCGTTCGACCGGCATCAGTTCGGTTGGGGGGCCGGCGACTTCCTCATATCGCGCGGATCCGTCCATGACCCTCCTCGCCCTTTCCCCGGCCTTGACGCCAGGACTTGCGAGGGGTTCGCGACGGAAACCCATCACCTTTGATATTGGATGATTATTGGAAGCAGGTGCACTAATCTGTATAAGAAGTTTTACCCATCAATATACGAGCAGGAGATTCCTTGCGATCAAATGGCTCTGAAAGCATGAATCTTTCATGCCCGCTATTCCCGATTCAGCGTATACTCATGGCCGGTTTTGCCGGATCGCGCGTCAAGAGTTTCAGCGTTGTTACCCCCTTTCTTCCTATAAAATTGCCGCATGAGACCGGCCCATGCCGCCATAGCGCTTTCGCCAATCGTAATAGTTCGCATCGCTCACACCTGCTGATCGACACGCAGTTGCTACGTCGCTTCCTGTAGCTAAACTCAATTCTATCTGACGCAGCAGATTCAATATGTCTTCATCGCCATCCAAAAACCTCACCATCTTTGTAAAGAAATACAAAATCTGTGGCACGGTTATAAGGGGGCAAGACAGCCGGAGTTGGCTTCACCGAAAAGACGCGTCAATTATCGGACCGCCAGATAAAGCCATCCGCAGAACCGGCACATTTTGGAATTGCCGCGATCACATATGGCGGTATAGCCCATGAGATGTTTTTTCATCATGCCGAGCAGGGTATTCAATAATGACAAGACCAAAAAAACGCCAAATGGATAGTGAAAACGAGAGCTCTGATGCGCGCAGTATCGCGACGCGGCAGCGGCTTGTCGACGCCGCGATCGATCTCTTCGGCACATTTGGATATGAAGCGACATCCACACGCGCCTTAGCCGAAGCGGCGGACGCCAATCTCAGCGC
>JAJFHO010000248.1 GCA_021775575.1 Hyphomicrobiales bacterium | reverse complement strand
GACCCGCAGCTGCGAGGTGTTTCTGGGCACCGGCAATGACGGTCAGTTCGCGCGGCTGTGCGAGGTGCTCGGCAAACCGGAAATGGCCACGGATCCGCGCTTCGCCAGGATGGCGGAGCGCAATGTAAATCGCGTGGAAATGAAGCAGGAGCTTGAGAATTTGCTCGCCGAACGGGACGGCGAGGAGGTTGCGCGCTCGCTTATGGAAAAAGGCGTTCCCGCCGGGCCCGTTCTCGGTGTTCCCGAAGTGCTGGATCACCCGCACACGGCGCACCGGGAAATGGTTGTCCAGATCGGTAGTTACAGGGGCATGGGCAACCCGGCTAAATATTCGCGCACGCCATTCAAACCGCGGACACCGCCGCCGGGCTTCGGCGAGCACACTAAAGTGGTGCTGCAAGGGCTCGGCTATTCGAATAGTGAAATCGACAATATGCTGGCCGAAGGCATCGTGCGCGAGGCTCAACGGCGCGACGCGGCGGAGTAGTCCTATCAGGCCTGATTCCCCAAGGCCGGGCTCCCGCAACTTGGCCACCTTTTCGCCATAACGGCGGGCGCTGACGGCCCGGTGCGCCAAGCAAATGCGCTTCTGGAGGCTTTGCTGCCTCTGGATTCAGGAGCGCAATGCGCTTCATTATCGGCAGGACGCGACTTGGCCACGCGTCGGCCAAAATCTCGTCATGAACTTTGGTTAACTATCGGGTTGTGCAGAATCTGGAGGTGTAGGGTCGGTAAGTTGTGAGTTCCTAATCATGAGGGAAAAGATCATGTGCAATATCGCCCCGGAACCAGACTCAAGGAGACCTGACTTTTCAGGGAGAAAGAGTGCGCTGGCGCCGTCGCGCCGCAGGCTTCTTCAAAGGTCCCGCAGAATGCCAAACAGCTGTATGGGAGGCCAATCGGCCTCCGCTGCAATCCAGCCATAGCCAATAACTGAATTTGCCGGCCCCGGCCGGTGGATCGTCGCCGGTTCGCGCGCGCGAATCCGGACAAACGGGCAGGCGCCTGAACGCTTGTCAACGGTCCCCCTTTGCCCGGATTCAGCCGGCATGGCGGCAGCAGCAAACGAGTTGGCCGGCGCCGGTGACGTTTTCGCGCCGGTTGTTGGCAGGCTAGAAATCGGGGAGCGTCAGCGTGCAGCGTTCGATTGGAATTGTGTTTGTCTCATGTCTGTTTCTTGTTGCCGCCGGTGCGGTCCGCCCGATGGGATGGGGGGACCTCGGCGTGCGGGCCTTTGCCGGCACCCGAACGCCGCTCATGCCCGGGTTCGCCCAGCCGGCGGAAAACCCATCGGCTGCGGCGAGCCGGCTGCGGCACTATCTCGCGTCGGTAAAACCGGTGTCCGGGCGCAATGGCTTCCAGCTTGCGCAACAGGCGGACAAACCGGACGAAACAAGCGCGGCAAGCCCGCAAACCGGCCGGAAGCTCACCGAAGCAAGCGCCGATACGCGGCCTACGCAAACAGCGGCTCAACCGACAACGCAACAAAGCGACGATCTCTTGCTGCTCACCGATGAGGAGCGCGCCGCCGATAAGACTGCTCCCGGCGAGCGCCGTCCGGCAAAGGCCGCCCCTGCCGACAGCCGCCCCGTAAAGGCGGCCTCCACGCCCCAGAAGAAGGAAGACAAGAGCGATGAGATTCTCTCCGCCAGCGAGGAGCATCTGAAACTATTCGTCGAGGACCGCTATCCTTCCGCCGGCACCTGCGGCGTCTGCCATCCAAAACATTATAAAGAGTGGTCCGTCTCCCAGCATGCCTATGCCCAGCTCAGCCCGGTTTATCTGTCGCTCAACAACAAAATCAACGAGCTGAGCAACGGATCAAACGGCGATTTTTGTCTGCGCTGTCATACGCCCGTGGGCGCCAATCTCGGTGAAAGCACGTTTCAATCCAATCTCGATCGCCACCCGACTTCGCGAGAGGGCATCACCTGCGTCGTCTGCCACCGCATAAACAAGACATATAACAAAGTCAGCGGCCGCCTTGCGCTCGTCGAGGGCGGGCTTACCGACCCGGTGTTTGGTCCAGAGGGCAATAAAGGCGTACAGCAGGTTCTCGAGAAGCCCGAGAAGTTCCGCGTGGTCACCAACCCCGATGAGCCGGGGCGCAAGATTCACAGTGAAGCCCGCGTCTTCGAATCGATCAAATCCTCGACATTCTGCGGCTCCTGTCACGACGTGACCCTGTTCAACGGATTCCGGCTGGAGGAGGCGTTCAGCGAATATCGCCTGTCACCAGCCGCGGCCAAGGGCATCACCTGTCAGGACTGCCATATGGGCAAGATCCAGGGCAAGGCGGCCGGTTACGACGAGGGGCCGGCGGCGATTGTCGGCGATGTGCCGACAAAGACAAGAAAACTGACCAGCCACCTGTTCTCAGGCCCGGACTATTCCATCATTCATCCGGGAATTTTCCCGCACAGCCAAGAGGCCGCCGCGTTCAAGACCATGCGCGAATGGCTTGATTTCCGGCATCAGGAAGGGTGGGGCACGGACAAGTTCGAAGATTCCGTGCCAGCCGGTTTTAAATTTCCCAAAGCATGGGCGTCGATCGATGACCGCTACGACGCGCGGGCAATTTTGAACAAGCAGTTCGAATTGCTCGAATTTGCCACGAGAAAGCGTCTGGAGGTGCTCCGGAACGGGTTTATTCTCGGCGACGTGATTACCGAAAAGGCCGACCGGCGCGGCATCACCTTCCGCGTACAGGTCCGCAATGGCACCGACGGCCATAATGCCCCGACGGGTTTTACCGGCGAGCGCCTGGTCTGGCTTGACGTCACGGTGCGAGATCGCGAGGGAGCGGTCGTGTTCCGGTCCGGCGACCGCGACCCCAACGGCGACTTGAGGGACGGCCATTCCTCCTATGTCCATGCCGGAAAAATCAAGCTCGACCGCTATCTCTTTAGCCTGCAATCCATTTTCGTCACCCAGAACGGTCGCGGCGGCGAGATCGAACATGTGATCCCAATTCCCTTCCCGAGCTTTGCCCTGCCGCGTGTTCTGCCCTCGGCGGCGTCGCTCGTGTTTACCGGCGAGCCCGCGACCGAGCGCAACCACAAGAAAGGTATCGAACCTCTTGGGCAGCGATGGGCGAAATACAAAGTGAACGCCCGCGCTCTGACAGGCAAAGGACCCTATCGCGCCACCATCAAACTTATCGCGCAGCCCGCACCGGTGAATCTTCTTACCGCCATGCAGGATGTCGGGTTCGATTATGGAATTACACCGCGCCAGGCAGGCGAAGCGCTGGTTGCGGGTGCCCAGACCCTTTGGGAGAAAAAGGTGGTCTTCGATATTTCCGCCGACCCGGGCGCGGCAAGCACTTTCGCTCCCGTTTCGCAAAGTCCGTCGCGCGCGGACGCTGCATTGCCTTGGGCGGGTCCCCGGCGGACACCGGCGGCAGGCGAGCCGTTCCCCTGGTCAACATATGAAGGGAGATGACGCGAGGGAGAGGCGGGATATTGCTTTGGCAACCCGCTGCAGCAAGACGCGTGAAACGAACGGGACAACCCGGCAGTAAGAAGAAGCACTGCCTTTGATCACGGGCAGGAATGGAGATCAAATTGAAAGACGGAACGAAATATCGGCGGCATATAGCCGATGCAATCCTGGCGCTCGGCTCCGCGGCGATGGTGGCTTATCTGATCATTGCTCCGGCAATCGCCGCGGAGAAGCCGGATAAAGCCTATCTGCCGCCGGCCGCCGGCCAGAAAATGACTGACAAAAAATACACCCCGAAACCGGCCGCGCCGCAAGCAAGCCACAGAAAGTGGTACAGCTCCTTCTGGCCGCTTGGCGACAGGGTCGAAGTCAATAGTCTGAAAGACGAATATATACCCTTCAAGACCGACAAAACCGACGAGGAGATAGGCCGCCTGCCGTCCCGGCCGGCACTGCTTGTTGAATGGGGCAACGGTTTTCTCGATATCGGAAATCTTCATCCGGGATTTGAGGTGCCCGTGATCGGCGCGGTCTGGCAGCCAAGATTTTGGGCCTATGCCATCAATCGCACTACCTTCCAGTCCTTTAAGGATGGCCGCTCGGGACGCGATCGGGAAACCGAAGTTTCGAATCGGCTCGACCTGTTTGCCAACCTGCAGCTGACCGGGACAGAAAAGATATTGCTCGGCATTCGTCCCACCGACAGCAACCGGCCCGACCGGTTCTCGCGCTATACCTTCGACGGCGCCAGCGAGGGCTACAATGACGAGTTCGGTTTTAATGTGGAAACGCTGTTTTTCGAAGGCGATCTGGGCAGCCTGTTCCCGTTCCTGGACAAGAAAGGCACAAGACCGCTGGACCTGGGGTTCACGGTCGGACGCCAGCCGATCATTTTCCAGGAAGGAATTTTGATCAACGACACGATCGACGCGGTTGGGCTTGTTCGCAACAACATCCCTTTTCCCGGTACGTCGAACCTTCGGGTGTCGGCGATGTGGGCGTGGAACCGGCTCGATCGTAACGATATTGGACGCGACCCCGGCGATGAGACTATGTATGGGCTGTTCGTCGCCGCCGATACCCACACCAGCACCTTCAATTACGATTTTATCTATGTGGACGACTCCAATAATGGCGACGGCCTGTATTTCGGTTTCGCGGCTATCCAGCGCGTGCCGATGCTCGGTGGGATAAGCACCGCTTTGCGGGTGAATACCTCCTATGCCCTTGAGGATGAGATCCCCGGCAATGTCGTGGGCACGGGAACCTTGATCACGACTGAAGTGTCGAAGACGGTGACCGGATCGGACGACATCGTGTATTTCAATTCGTTCCTGGGCATCGGCAATTTCACGCAGGCGGGCAGGGAGGCTATCGCCGGTGGACCCCTGGCCAATACCGGTATCCTGTTCGCTTCCCCCAATCTCAGCACCTATGGCGCCGAACTCAACCCGTTCACCACCGACAGCGTGATTGGCGGCGCGATCGGTTACCAGGCTTTCTGGGACCACAAGCGCCGCAATCTCATTCTCGAGGTCGCGGCCCGCCATGATCTGAGCGGCGAGGGCCGCGACAGCCTCGGCTTTGGATTCCAGCTTCAGCAGGCGGTCGGGCGGCGCGTCCAGCTGCAGTTCGAGAGCTTTTACGCATTCAACGAAGGCGCGGATAACGGCTTCGGCGCGCGAGCCGAAGTTCAGGTCGTCTATTGAGGCAGGTTTTTCAAAAATGCAGATAGCGACATTTATCGAGCCCGCGGCCTTCATGATCGTTGCCGCGGCGTCGATTCGTGCAGCGGCGGGCGTCCTTTCATTCGCCGGGCAGCGTTATCGCAAGGCTCGGGAGGAAAGGAAATATGTCAGGCGGTTTCGTGCCCTTGCCGAAAACCGCTCCGCTACGGCGAAAGCAAGCCCGCGAACGGTGGGCGAGGACCTCTGCTGGAATGGCACGAGGAAATTTCAGATCGCGCGGCGCATCTGTGAAACGCCGGACTGGGGCATCTGTTCCTTCTACCTGGTTCCGAATGACGGGCAGCCGATACCGTTGTTCAGACCCGGACAATTCTTGACATTCGAGATACCGGTTCCGGGCGCTCGCCAGCCGGTGGTGCGGACCTATTCTATTTCCAGCGCTCCGACCGAGCGGCTGTTTTATCGCGTTTCGATCAAGCGGATCGGGGTGCCGGCGGACGCGCCTGCGGGGACGCCGGCCGGTGCGATATCGAACTATTTTCACCATCATCTTCAAGAGGGCGACATTGTCGACGTGAAGGCTCCGGCGGGCGGGTTCTGCCTCGATCAAGAGTCGGAGCAGCCGGTTGTTCTTGTTGCGGGAGGCGTTGGCCTGACGCCGCTGGTCAGCATGCTGGACTGGCTTGTCGCCACCAAATCGGAACGCGAAATCTGGTTTTTCTACGGAGTTCGCAACAGCGCCGAACATGCAATGCGTGACCGCTTGGCGGCACTTTGCAGCGAGCGGCCCAACGTCCGGATGGTTGTCGCCTACAGCCGGCCGACGGCGTTATGCGTCAAGGGTATCGATTATCACGTCGAAGGGTATGTGACGGCCGATCTCTTGCAGCCGGTTGTCAAGGCGCGCAATTGCCAGATTTATCTGTGCGGCCCGGCGCCGATGATGACATCGCTTGCCAAAGGTCTGACTGCTCTCGGTGTGCCAAGCGACGACATCATGCGCGAGACCTTCGGGCCGGCCGCAAGTCCTGCGACAGCTGTCAGCGACGATCCGCTGGCGGTACAGGAAAAAAAGATATTCCGCGTGCGGTTTTCACGTTCGGGAAAATCGATTGATTGGTCGGAGGGAAGCGGATCCTTGCTCGAATTGGCCGAGGCGAACGGCATCAAGGCCAGATGCGGTTGCCGCCAGGGCATGTGCGGAACATGCACCGCGGCACTCGCCGGCGGAACGGTCGGTTATTTCCGCCAGCCTGCAAACGAACCGCTGCCCGGCGCCTGCCTGCCCTGCATCGCCCGGCCCGAAAGCGATCTTGTGCTCGAAATGTAGTCAACGCCGCTTATTCCGAAGCATTGCTATTTGCCCGGCACCTTGGTGGCCGTGATCGGCGTGACAACGCCAAAGGCGTGATATTTGTGGCACAGAAGGCAGTCGTCGCGGGCCTGTTTGCGGCCATGGCACGAAGTGCATTTTTCCCTGTCTACCGGTTTGAAATTGGCGACAAATTTATAGGGATCGCGCGCCTTGTAGCTGTCCTGATACCCCTTGGCTTTGCTGGTTTCATGGCACGCCAGACAACCCTTTTCGCCGGCGATGCCGAAATGCGGCACATGATCGAAGCGCGTGAGAAGACTCTCGCGCGTCGCGGCCGATGAGGCCCGCCAATTGACCACGCGGCTCTGTTTGCCGGTTGCATCCACACTGTGGCACTTGGTGCATTGGCCCTGGGCGTCCTTGGCGGTCAGCTGCTTGAAAGCGAGCGCGGCGAGATCGGTGTCGGTGTCTCGAAACAGTCCTGCGGTCAATTCAAGCCAGGCACGCAGGAACCGGTCGGCGTGGCCGGATGGTTTGTAGAGGATGGCGTAGTCCCGCCTGTACCAACCACCGGTTTCGGCCCAGCTTTCGGCATCGAGCGCCAGTTTGGCGGTCGCGGCATCGGACGGCCCCGGGCTGTTGGCGGCGGGTTTGGCTTTCTCGGCATCCGCCGGGGCGGGCGCATCGGACTCCGGTTGTGCGTCTGAAGACCGGGCGTCGGGCGACTGCGTATCCGGCGCCTCCTCGTCCCGCTCTGGCTGACTATTCCCTTTCAGCAGGCGGCCGAACGGGTCGATCCTCCAGCTGCCGGAGGGGTCCGGCGCTGTATTCTGGGCGAGTTCGCCTTGACGCACTTGTCGCACCGGCGTTGAACGCTTCTGGACGGGAGCAAAAAGGAGTGCTTTGGCTGGCCGGCGCGTGCCGGGCAGGGGCTGTGCGGGGTGGGGGGCGGCATCCGATGACCTTATCCAGGCATCAAAGCGGTTGCGGTCGATTTCGCCAAACAGGCCCGGCAGCCAGTCGCGTTGGGCGCCGGTAAGGACATCGCGCGGAATGTTGGCGGTGAGATCGGCGACAAGGCTTGCGTCGATGCGTGCGTCGCTCCCCGCACCAAGCCGTTTCAAAACATCCGATGTCCGCGCGGTGATCAGCGCATAGAGCAGGTGCTTGACCTCCCAGGCAAGTTTTTCGACCAGCTTTATCTGCTCGTCCGTGGCCTCCGTCAGATCCAGAAGATCCAGTCCAGCGACGCTGTCGAGCAACTGGCGGCGTTCCGTATCCCAGCCGATCAGCAGCTTCATCAGCGGTGTTATCTCCCCCTCCGCGTGCTCGGGCCATTCTCCGATTTCAGCCTTTTTCTGCTTCAGGGTCTCGACATCGAGACCGGGCAATGTGAGCAGGGCGATACCCTTCGGGCCGGTGGCGCGCTCGGCGCCGACAATCTGATCGATATGGCAGGAGGCGCATATGTCGGCGAAGGGCTTGACTCCCATATGCCTCTTGCCGGCCTCGGTGGTATGGCAGTTGCCGCATATGTCGGGAACCGTGCGGCGCGGTGTTTTTTTGGCGCGTGTTTCGGGGAAATGCTTGCCGAAGTGACTGGCATGATCGAAGTTGATGCGCGTGCGGCGACGGAAAGGATAGCTGTCGAACTTTGGATGGTTGGTTGCAAAACTGTTGAACTGGACTGCATGGCAGGGGTGGCAGCGCGCATTCGAAACTTTGGTGAGGTCGAAGGACTTGCCTTGATGTTCCTGATGGCATGTCGCGCAAAAGACGGCGTCGGGAAAGGCCGTCTCAATGGGAAAAATCAAATCGCGGAGGCGTGCGGTC
>JAJFHO010000247.1 GCA_021775575.1 Hyphomicrobiales bacterium | reverse complement strand
CCCGATGCGCCTCTCGTCGTTCTGCCGCCGTTGGGTGCGACGGCGCAGACGGGCTATTATTTCCTGCTGCCGCTGATTGTACTGATCTGGTGCCTGATGATCGAGCGCTTCTCGCCTGGCCTTTCAGCCTTCTGGGCGACGATGTCGATGATCGCGATTGTCCTGACCCAACATCCCGTGAAGGCGTTTTTCCGGGGCAAGGGCGGCGAAATGGCGGCCAACATCAAGCTTGGCTTCGATGAGATGATCAACGGTTTCATTGCCGGCGCCCGCAACATGATCGGTATCGCCGTGGCAACCGGTACGGCGGGCATCATCGTCGGAACGATTTCACTCACCGGCGCCCATCAGGTCATGGGCGAGTTCGTCGAATTCATCTCCGGCGGCCATTTGATGCTGATGTTGTTCTTCGTCGCGATCCTGAGCCTTATTCTGGGCATGGGACTGCCGACCACGGCGAACTATATCGTCGTGTCGTCGCTCATGGCCCCGGTCATCGTGACGGTGGGCGCGCAGTCGGGCCTGATCGTGCCGCTTATCGCGGTGCATATGTTCGTCTTCTATTTCGGTATTCTTGCCGATGATACGCCCCCGGTGGGGCTGGCGGCTTTTGCCGCGGCAGCGATATCGAAAGGCGATCCGATCAAGACGGGCATACAGGGCTTCGCCTATGACATCCGGACGGCCATCCTGCCTTTCCTGTTCCTGTTCAACACGGATCTGCTGCTGATCGACGTCGGTTTGGGAAAGGCAGTGATAGTGTTCCTTGTCGCGGTGATGGCAATGCTGCTGTTCGCCGCCGCGACCCAGCGATATTTCATCGTAAGAAACCGTATCTGGGAAAGCCTGGCCTTGTTATTGGTCGCGTTCACGCTGTTCCGGCCGGGTTTCTGGCTCGACAGGGTCTCTCCGCCCTTCATTGAGGCCGAGCCTGCCAAGATTGCCGAAATCGCAGGTAATAGACCGGCGGAGGGCAAACTGCGGGTCGTTGTCGGAGGCGAGGATGCCACCAGCGGCAAGCAGATCCAGAAATCGGTCGATCTGCCGCTCGGGCCCGCGGGCGACGGGGCGGAGCGGCTGAAGAAGGTTGCCGGTCTGGAATTCCGCAGTGAAGACGGCAAGACTCTCATCGATAATGTGGAATTCGGCAGTTACGCCGAGAAGCAGAGGATCGACTTCGACTGGGAGTTGAGAGCTGTTCAGGTGCCAGCCGAGCGGATAGCCAAGGAAGTGTTCTATATTCCGGCATTTATTCTGCTAGCACTGATCGTCTTCCTGCAACGTGCTCGGTTCAGGCGCGAGGCAGCATAAGCCGATTGCGGCGTGTAACAAGAATAGGGCCGGTGGTATTTCCGCCGGCCCTTTTTCTTCGCCTGCGGGCGGCCTATGCCGGCTCCTTGTTGCCGGGCGTGATGGCGAGCGTTTCCGAGATGCTCGCCACCAGCCGGTCGACCAGCATCTCCACTTCGTCCCTGGCGATGATAAAGGGCGGGGCAAGCAGGATATGGTCGCCTTCCGACCCGTCGGCGGTGCCATTCGCCGGATAGCACATCAGACCGTTGCGCATCGCCGCTGACTTGATTCTGGAGGCGACGCCGGCGGAGGCGGGGAAGGGTTTTTTGGTTTCCCGGTCCTCGACCAGTTCGATGCCGACAAACAGGCCGCGTCCGCGGATATCGCCAATATGGGCGTTCTGGCCGAGGCGTTCCTCCAGCAGGGTCATCAGGGCGTCGCCCTGTGCGCAAGCCCGTTCCAGAAGCCGGTCCTCCTCGATGACCTTCTGCACCGCGAGCGCGCCGGCGCAGGCCGACGGGTGGGCCATATAGGTGTGGCCGTGCTGGAGTGCACCGCTGCCCTGCACGATCACGTCGGCGAACTCGCTTCGTATCATGACCGCGCCGACAGGCAGATAGCCGGCGCCCAGTCCCTTGGCTATGGTGATGAGGTCGGGTTCGATACCGTCCTGCTCGCAGGCGAACAGCGTGCCGGTGCGTCCCATGCCGCACATCACCTCGTCGAGGATGAGCAGCACACCATATTTGTCGCAAATGCGGCGAATTTCAGCGAAATATCCGGGTGCCGGCGGCACCACGCCCAGCGTTGCCCCGACCACGGTTTCAGCAATAAATGCGGCGACCTTTTCCGGCCCGACGCGCACAATCTCGTCTTCCAGAGCCTTGGCCGCCCGCTTGCCATATTCCTCGTCGGTTTCGTCGTCGCGCTGATGACGATAGGCGTAGCAGGGCTCGATATGGCTGAAGGAGGGGATGAGCAGCGAGCGATAAGTCTCCCGGCGCTGTAGGTTGCCTCCGGCGGAAAGAGCGCCCAGCGTGGCGCCATGGTAGGACTGGCGCCGGGCAATGAAATGGGTGCGCTCGCCTTGCCCGCGCTCGACATTGATCTGGGTCACGAGCTTCAGCGCCGCCTCCATTGCCTCCGAGCCGCCGGCGAGGAATCCGACGCGCCCGAAATTGCCCGGCGCGCGCGCGCACAACCAGTCGGCAAGCTCTTCTGCCGGCTCGTTGGTAAAGAAGCCGGTGTGGGCATAGGCGATTTTGTCGAGTTGCCTTTTGATGGCCTTTGTCACCCTGGCGTGACCGTAGCCGAGGCAGCAGACCGCGGCCCCGCCACAGCCGTCCAGATAGCGTTTGCCTTCGGTGTCGACCAGATAGATACCCTGCCCTCCGGCAATGACAGGCAGGTCCGATTTCATCTGGCGATGGAGGATATGTGAGGTCACGGTGATTGCGCTCCCGGCGTCTTGTTGGTCGATTGGCGGAACAATCCGCCGAAACCGCGAGCCGATCAATAGCTCAAGCGTCAAAAAAGAAAGCGTCTCCCGATCCTGCGATCTCCGGGTCGGGTTCGGCGACCGCTGCGGCGTCTTTTTCCGCATAGTCGATGCCGGCGAGGACATGGCGCATCGCGTTCAGTCTTGTCCGGCGCTTGTCGTTTGCCCGAATGACTGTCCAGGGCGCGGCCCCGGTATGGGTGTGATGAAAAAGCTCCTTCTTCGCAGCGGTGTAATCGTCCCATTTGGAGAGTGCCGCAAGGTCGATGCTGGACAATTTCCACTGCTTCAAGGGATCGTGCTGGCGGGCGTGAAACCGCTTCAGCTGCATCGGCCGTCCTATGGTCAGCCAGAATTTTATGAGGCGTATACCGTCGCGCGCGAGCATGGCTTCGAATTGCGGGGCTTCTTCAAAGAATTTTCGCAGCTGATCGTCGGTGCAGAATCCCATAACCCGCTCCACGCCGGCGCGGTTGTACCAGGAGCGGTCGAACAGGACGATATCGCCGGCGGTCGGCAGCTGGGCCGCGTAGCGCTGGAAATACCATTGGCCGCGCTCGGCTTCGGTTGGCTTCGACAGGGCGACCGCGCGCGCATGGCGGGGATTGAGATGCTCCATGAAGCGCTTGATCGTGCCGCCTTTGCCGGCCGTGTCGCGGCCTTCGAAAACAATGACGATACGTTCCCCTTGCGCGCGCGACCAACGCTGCAGCTTGAGCAACTCGATCTGCAAGAGGCGCAACTCTTTTTCATATTTTTTTCGCGGCATCCGCTTGGCGTAAGGGTAGCCGCCGGAGAGCATGGCCTGTTCGTCGATCTCGCCCGGCAGCTCCGGCTCGTCCAGATTGAAACCTGCAAAGTCTATCGTCTTGCCCATGCTGCTCATCGGATTCCTCTTCGTGTGGTGTTACCCAAGTCAGATTACCGCCTGGCCAAAGACATTCTGCAGGAAGAACAGGCCGAAAAAACAGATAACTCCTGCCAGCACAGGCGTGATAATCCAGCCCAGGACGATATTTCCAAGGATGCGCCAGCGAATTCCGGCAATTCCTTTCAGGATTCCGATGCCGACAACGGCTCCCACGACGGCCTGAGAACTGGAGACCGGAACCAGCGGAATGGTCGGCAGACCATTGGCGGCGAGCCAGCTCTCCAACCCTCTTGAGGCAAACAGGAACAAAACGATCGAGTGCGCCAGCACGGCGACAAAAGCCGCGACCGGCGAGATCCGCCCCAATTCGCTGCCGACAGTCATCATCACCCTTTTGGAATATGTCAGCACGCCCGCGCCGATCGCCAGACCACCCATCAGGAATAGCTGCTGGGCGGACGATATCGTAAGGTCGCCGATGGTGAACGGCGCCAGCGGTTGGGCTGGAATGAAAACGCCGACCACATTGGCGATGTTGTTGGCGCCGAGCGCATAGGCGCCGAATGCGCCCGCGAGAATAAGCCCCGCCCGCGTATAGGCGTCGGTGCGCAGCAGGTGCAATTTCGAATATCTCAGCCCCAGCGTAATCGCTTTGTACAGGGTGATTGCGATAGCCGCCGCGAGAATGGGGCAAATTAACCAGGTGCTGACAATAGCCGTCAGCGTCTTGGCATCGGTCTGGGAGCCCGAGAATAAATTCCAGCCGACAATACCGCCAACAATGGCCTGGGAGGTTGAAACGCTCAGGCCCGCCTTGGTCATCGTGTAAACGGCGAGTGCTGCTGAAAGCGCCGTCATGAAAGCGCCGGGAAGGGCGCTGATGGCGCCCAGTTTGCCGAGCGTGTGCGATGCCCCGGCACCGGATATAACGGCGCCCAAAATCACGAATAACGAACAGATCACCGCCGCGGTGCCCCAACTCACCATCTTGGTGCCGACGGCGGTGCCGAAAACATTGGCGGCATCGTTGGCCCCCAGCGCCCAGCCCAGAAACAGACCGCTGGTCAGGAAAATTATGATGCTTGGGTCCATGCGGAGCCGCTCTAGACAGTCCGCTTGATGGCGTAGATGGCGAGCCGGTCGGCGACATCCTCCGCCCAGTCGGCGACATTGTCGATATGTTCGACGAAATAGCGCAGATGGTTCTTGTGGGCGAGGTCGATGTCGGAGGCGAAGATATTTTTCTTCAGCTTGGTGCTGATCTTGTCGGCCTCTTTCTCGAACAGCATCACCTTGTGATTATAGTCGCCAACCGCATGGGGGGCCCGGAAGAATGACCGCGAGCCGAGAACGAGCGCGTCGACGGCGTCGACAACCCGGTTGGTCAACGTCCGGAAACCGGGCTTGAAGTCACTGGGAATGTCCGGCTTCTCGATATCGAAGGCCCATAGCGCGCCCTCGAACAAGCCCAAAATCTGGTCCAGCGTTTCGATCAGACCGAGTACGTCGCCGCGTGAATCGGGGATCAGCGTGTAGGTATAGAGCGCCTTTTCGATATTTCTCCGCAGCGTATCGGCCTCGCTCTCCATTGTGTTGACGGCGGCGAGGCGTTCAGCGAACTCGCCATTGGCGCCTTCCTTCAGATAGACTTTGACCGCGAGCTTGAAAACGACCGCGGACTCCGAGATCTTGTCCAGGAATTCGTCGATCTGATTTTCCAGGGCTTTGGTGCGGCCAAAAAGGCTCAATTTAGGCATTGCGGAACGTCCTGCTGATACTCTTGTGTCATTCTTGCGCGAAATGGCGTTGCTGTCCTGCTCCATGGTTCCGGACTAGTTGGGCCAGGGCAGAGAATATGTCTTCACCGTGGTGAAGAACTTCATCGCTTCCAGAACGCCTTCCTTGACGCCGTTGCCGGAGTCCTTGATGCCGCCGAAAGGCGACATTTCGATTCTGTAACCGGGCGCTTCCCAGATGTTGACGGTGCCCACATCGAGTCCCTCGATGAAGGCGGTGATGCGCTCCAGCCGGTTGGTGCATACGCCGGCCGACAAGCCAAAGGGCGTGGAGTTTGAAATCGCCATCAGTTCGGCGTCGTCGTTGGGCACGCGGACTATCGGCACGATGGGCCCGAAGGTTTCCTCAAAAACCAGCTCGCTGTCATGGGGCACATGATCAACCACAATCGGCGGCAGTAGCGCGCCCTTGCGGCCCGGATCGTAAAGCACTTTCGCGCCCCGTTTCTCTGCGTCGTAAACACGGCGCTCGAATGTCGCGGCGGCGTCTTCGTGGATCACGCAGCCGAGCTGCGTTTCGGGATCGCGCGGGTCGCCGAATTTGATCGCTTTTGCTTTCTCCAGAACCAGAGGCACGAAGCGTTCCGCGACATCTTCCTGCACGAGGATGCGCTTGACCGCCGTGCAGCGCTGTCCGGAATTGCCCGTCGCGCCGGCGACGGCGATGGCGGCCGCCTTGTCGAGGTCCGCGTCGTCGAGGTCGTTCAGCACGATAAGCGGATCGTTGCCGCCCAGCTCCAGCGCGGCGCGCTTGTAGCCGGCCTTCTCCGCGATCATCTTGCCGACGCTAACGCCGCCGGTGAATGTGATGATGTCGATATTCGGGTTGGTAACCATTTCGTCGCCGATATCGGCGGGCCAGCCGGTGACGATCTGGAACATTTCCGGCGGCAGGCCGGCCTCATAAAGGACATCGGCAAGCGCAATCGCGGTAAGCGGAGTCAGCTCGGTCGGCTTGCACACCATGCAATTGTTGGTGGCGATTGAAGGCGCGATCTTGTGGGCCACCATATTCAAGGGATGATTGAACGGTGTGATCGCTGAAATCGAGCGCACCGGTTCGCGCTTTGTGTAAATCTTGCGCGCCTTGCCGTGCGGTGTCAGGTCACAGGAAAAAATCTGCCCGTCGTCGAGAATGGCGAGCTGGCCGGCGAGCGTGAAAACATCGTAGGAGCGCCCCGTTTCATAGAGCGAATGCTGCTTGCAGATACCCAATTCCAGGGTCAGCACGTCGGCAATCGCCTCGCGGCGCTCGCGGATCAGCTCGGCCGCCTTGAACAGAATTTGCTGCCGCTCATAGCGGGTCAGCGTGGGCGTATAATTCGCCGCGATCTCAAAAGCCTCGCGCGCATGTTCCGCATTGCCCGCCGGCACGGTGCCGATGACTTCATTGGTATAGGGGTAGCGTATCTCGACGACGTCCGGGCAATCGACCTTGCGTCCGCCGATCCGCATCGATTCCTTGATCACAGGCGTCTTGAGCGACATCTCGTTCATGGGTCCGTTTCCTACTCCGCTGCAGCCGCCGCCCGGACGACATGGTTGAGGCCAATCGAAAAAGCGTCGAAATTCCGCAATGGCTGGTGCAGGCCGGCAGTCTTGCGGTTGACGATGATCGGTATTTCCTGCTCGGTGAGGCCGCCATGGGAGCGGAGCGGCTCCTTAAGGGCCGACAGGTCATGCTCGCTCGCGCGCGTGCCGATGACTTTGGTGTCCCGCGAGACGACGATCAGATCGCCGAGCCGGTCGGCGGGCAGTTCAAATTCCCGGCAGCCGGTCTCCCGGTCGTGGAC
>JAJFHO010000246.1 GCA_021775575.1 Hyphomicrobiales bacterium | reverse complement strand
AGGCGGCGTTCGAGGCGGCGAATTGCGCTGAATGCCATTACACAACGGGTCCCGCGAGGGAGAAAACCATCGCCGACCAGTTGGCCAAAAAGGGGCCGGAGCTCTGGTATGCCGGGTCGAAGTTCCAGAAGGAATGGCTGGCCGGCTGGCTTGCGGACCCGAAACAGATCAGGCCGATGAAATATGGCTCGCTGACCGAGAAGAACCCCGGCGGGCACCCGAAGCTCGCCGGCGCCGAGGCGGCCGCGGTCGCCGATTTTCTCATGAGCCTGACCTCGAAGGATGTGGGTTCGGGCAAGATCAAGCCAAAGAAGGGCGCCAAGGGCCGGCTGATCTTCACCAAGAAAATGCCCTGCACGGGCTGCCATCAATATCCGGCGAAGAAGAAGGCCAAATTCAAGGGCGGCAACAGCGGACCGACGCTGGTCGGCGCGGGCGCGCGACTCAATCCCGATTGGGTCTACGCCTATCTGAAAACCCCGAAAGTCTTCAAGCCGATAAAAATGATGCCGGTCTTCGCAGGCATCCTGAAAGACAAGGAAATGAAGGATGTGGCGGCCTTTGTCGCGACCTTCAAGTGAGCCGGGAGACATGAAGATGATGAAGAAAATTTCGAAACTTGCCCTGCTCACCGGCGGTCTGGCCATTCTGGCTGCCATTGGAACCCAGTCCGCGCGGGCGGCCGAAACGGAACAGGTGTTCCAATTCTACTGCTCCCAATGTCACGGACTCGAGGGCAAGGGCGACGGGCCCAATGTCACCAAGGATTTCCCGGTTTCACCGCGCAATTTCACCAATGCGGAAGAGATGAACAAGCTGACGGATGCCGACATCAGGAATGTCGTGCTCGACGGCGGCCCGGCGGCCAGCAAGTCACCGATGATGCCTCCCTGGGGCAAGACCCTGACCGAGGCGCAAGTCGATAGCCTGGTGAAGCATCTGAGGATGTTGTGCAAATGCAAGGGAAAACAGGGATGATTCTTTAATTTTAGGAAGCAATATCAAAGAACGAAATAATAAACAATAAGAGAGATCACAACAACATTGACGGCTAGGCCAATGAATACAAAGGCGTCAAAGATGTTTTTCTTCCCGAACTTCATGGGGCGCAGGCTATAGCGGATGCCGTTTTCTGTCAATTTGGATACGACCGGATTTATTCATGAACGCAAAAACCACCGGGAAAGAGCAGGAAAGGCACGGATGGGCGGGCCCGGCCCTTTTTACCGCCGTCGCATTGGCTCTTCTGGCCTTCTTCTGGTGGCTGCTTTGAGAATGGGTTTTGCAGGGGGGAAATGGCGATGAAGGATTATTTCATACCGTTCACAGCGGCGTTTATTGCCTGCGGCGCCGGTTTTCTGGCTATCGACTACGCCATCATGTCGCTTCAGGGCCTGACCCTGATTTTTCACCCGTAACCGATAGGGTCCGAGGCATGCAGGCATGACACCGCGCCGCGCATTCAGACTGCTGGGAACGCTACTGCTGCTGGCGTTCATATTCTGCCTTGTCCCGCCTGACGGGACGGGGACGGGGTCCGGTGCAGCGCTGGCTCAGCAGAGCGCGGACGCGCAGACCGCGGCGACCGGTATCGCCGCGCCCAAGCTGACGGCGGAGGATTATCCGACCATCGCCGGCGTCAATGCCCGCGTCGTCGTGTGGCTGGCCGCGCAGCTGCATCTGTGGTTCGCGGCCTTCGTGCTCGCGGTTCCGATCTTCGTCTTCATCATCGAGGCGATCGGCATGTGGTCGCGGGACAGGCGCTACGATGATATGGCCTACGAGTTCATCAAGATATCCATCGCAGCCTATTCACTGACCGCCGTTCTTGGCGGGCTGCTGGTGTTTTCGCTGATCGTTTTCTACCCCCATCTGACGCAGTATCTCGGCGCCATATTCAAGGAAACGATGTTTTATTATGCGCTGCTTTTCTTTGTCGAGAGCGCGGCGCTATATCTCTATTATTATGGCTGGCACTGGTTGCAGGGCGGCTTCCGCAAGTGGGTGCATCTGACGATCGGATTGTTGCTCAACGCCGCCGGCACCACGTTGATGTTTCTCGCCAATGGCTGGCTTACTTTCATGATGAGCCCCGCCGGCATCGACCCCAGTGGGGCATTCACCGGTGACGTCTGGACGGCCCTTCACAATCATCTCTGGAACCCGATCAATATCCATCGGATGGTCGCCAACGTCGCCTATGGCGGTTCGATCGTGGGCGCTTACGCCGCCTTCAAATTCCTGAGTGCGTCGGGGGCGAAGGAGAAAGCTCACTACGACTGGATGGGCTATACGGCCAACTTCATCGCCATCTGCGCGCTGCTGCCGCTGCCCTTCGCGGGCTATTACCTGGCGGCGGAAATTTATGCCTATAGCCAGCAGATGGGCATCACGCTGATGGGCGGCATCTTCGCATGGCTGTTCATTATCCAGGCGGTGCTGATCGGGACGCTGTTCCTGTCGGCCAACTATTATCTGTGGTGCGGCATGGCGCGCAGCGAAGGCGCGGCGCGGTATTACCCTTACATCAAATATATCGCGGTTGTGCTCATCGGCGCCTTCCTGGTCTGGTTCACGCCGCACACGCTGGTGCTGACCAATGAGGAGCTGAAGGCGCTCGGCGGTCCCTATCACAAATATCTTGGTCCGCTCGGCATCATGCCGGCCAAGAATACGGCGGTGAATGTGATGATCCTGTTCACTGCGCTCTCCTTCCTGCTTTACCGGCGCGCCAACCGCGTCGTAACGGTTCCCTGGGAGAAGGCCGGGAATGCCGTGCAGGTGGCGCTGTTCTCCGCCGGCATCGTCAATATTTTCTTTCTCGGCATCTATCACGGCTATTTCACCAACACGGTCTACAAAGTTGCCTCCTCGATACCGCAGGTGATCACCACATTGGTCGTCATCGCCGTCAGCATCCTCATCGACGCCATGATGTATCGCGGCGCCAAGGAGGTCGCTCCCTTGCGTTGGGGCCGGGTGCCGGACCGGGCGCAGTATGCGCTCTTCCTGCTGGCGGTCGCCTTCACCTGGCTGATGGGGCTGATGGGCTATATCCGCTCCGGCATCCGCCAGCACTGGCACGTGGTCGGCGTGTTCCGCGATAACTCGCCCGATGCTTTCACACCGACATTGGGATATGCCGCCAACGTCGTTTCGGTCGGGACCATGATCTTCATGGCGATGGTGATCTTCGTCTTCTGGCTGTCCCAGATCAGCGGCGTCAAGCGAGAGCCGGACGGTTACTGGAAGGAGCAGCGGGCATGAAGATATTCGCTGCCGTGATCCTGTTTTCGCTGGCCACGATCGGCTTTTTCACCTGGTTTTCCAATTTCGGAATTCCGCAGGTGACGCCCGCTCCCCCGCCCAAGGAGGAGGTCCTCGATCTCGGTGCCATGACGATGGATCAGTTCGCGGCCTTGGGCGAGCGCATCTTCAACGGCAGGGGAACCTGCAAGCTTTGCCATAATCCCGTCGGAGGCCGTGCACCGCTTCTGGATAAAATCGGCGAAGTGGTGCCCACGCGTCTGAATGCTGAAAACTACAAGGGCAAGGCGAGCGACGTGGAGAGCTACCTGTATGAATCCATGGTCGACTCTTCTGCTTATGTGGTCGCCGGTTTCGGCAAGGCCGGCACCAACGACACGGTGAGCCCGATGCCCAATGTGACCGGCGGCAGCATCAAACTGTCCGACGCCGAGATCAAATCGGTCATCGCCTATCTGCAAAAGTCGAACGGGCTCGAGATCACGGTCGAGATACCCAAGGACGCGGAGGCGGCGCCGGAAACCGATGAGGCGGGTCCACGCGAGCCCTTCGCAACGGTTGAAGACATGTTCACCGAGTTTGCCTGCGTTGGCTGTCACAAGCTGGGGGTGGGGGAAGAAGAGGGCGATATCGGCCCCGATCTCAGGCAAATCGGAACGCTGCGGGACAGGGACTATCTTCGCCGCTCGCTGCTCGATCCCAATGCCGATATCGCGAAGGGCTTCGAACCCGATGCCATGCCGCCGGACTATGGCCAGCAGCTTTACGCGGTCGAGCTAGAGATGATCGTCGACCATCTGGCGGGGCTGAAATGATGGCGGCGCGGCGGTTCAAAATTCCCCGGCTGGCGCAGGCGGTTCTGACGGTCGCGCTGATCTATGCGGCTTTCAGGGTAGTGTTTGACATAATTCTGGGACAGCCGATTCCGGCCAGCCTGATGACCATGTATATGTTTTTCGTCGTCTCCGGCGTGTTCATGGTCTTCACCTTCACAGAGGAGAGCACGCAGGAGCTCGTTGCGCCGATCAGGGCGCTGGTCGAAGACCCGTCGAAAAAGCTAGTTCGCAATATTGTTTTCCTCATCGTGCCGCTCGCCGCGGCCGGCCTGACCTATATGAAAATGCTGCCGGATTTCGCCGCGCCCCTGGAGCTTCGGACCATCCATCCCGCGCCGCCCTCCAGCGCCGAGCTCTACGGCAAGCGCTTCGATTTGTTGAATCTGACAAATCCGTTCCGCAAGTTCGAGAAGGCGGATCCGGAAAAATTTCAGCAGCTGGTGGCCGAAGGCGGCGCGGTCTATATGGCGAACTGCCAATATTGCCACGGAGATAAGCTCGACGGCAAAGGCCCCTACGCCGCGGCGCTCAACCCGACCCCGCTCAATTTCCAGGATGTCGGCACCATCGCCCAGCTTCAGGAATCCTTCCTGTTCTGGCGTATCGCCACTGGCGGCCCGGGACTGCCGAAGGAAGCGGCGCCGTGGATTTCCTCGATGCCGGTCTGGCAGCAGTTCCTGAGCGAAGATGAGATCTGGAAGGTGATTCTGTTCCTCTATGATTATACCGGCCACCGGCCGCGTTCCTGGGAGCATGAATGATGGCGCGCGGATTGTTCCAATGTCTCCGAATACTGATTGTTTGCGCCGGCTCGCTGGCGATGACGCCGGCTTTCGCGGATCCGGGCGATGTTGAACGGGGCGAGGAGGTCTATCTGAAGCGCTGTGTGCATTGTCATGGCGCGGAAGGCGACGCCGATACGCCCGCGGCTGATCGGCTCGTCCCGCCGCCGCGCGATTTCACCGAAGGCTTGTACAAATTCAAGACCACGGCGTTCGACGACGACATTCCCAATGACGCCGATCTGTTCCGCATGATCCGCGACGGCATGCCGGGCACGGCGATGCCGGGGTGGAGCGACATGCTGAGCGGGCAGGATATGTGGGACCTGGTCGCCTACATAAAGACCTTTGCCGGACTGGAAGAGGAAAAGCCGGAAAAACAGGTCGATTACGGGACGCAGATCGCGACGTCGCCGGAGAGCATTACCGCGGGCCAAAAGCTGTTTGTCGACCGCTGTGCCGAATGCCACGGCGAGGCCGGCAAGGGCGATGCCATCAAGAAGCTCAAGGACGATACCGGCTACCGGACCTGGCCGCGCAATCTGACCAAGCCGTGGACCTTTCGCGCGAGCAATGATCCGAAAGATATCTTTACCCGCATCTCGATCGGTATCCCCGGCACGCAGATGCCCTCTTTCGCCGATCCCAAGAGCAAGAAGAAGCTGAGTATCGAGGAACGCTGGAACGTCGCCAACTACGCCGCTTCGCTGGCCGAGACGACCAAGGTGGTTCGCCCGGAGAATACGGTGATCAAGGCCGCCAGGATCGAGGGCGACGCGCCCGCGACGAGCGACGATCCGCGCTGGGCGGACGCCGCGACGACGACATTCGCGCTGTTGCCGCAGATTATCGCCGGGGAACGCTTCTTCACGCCCTCCAACGATGCGATCACGGTTCGGGCGCTCTATAGCGACAAGGAAATCGCCTTGCTGCTGGAATGGGACGACCGTACCAAAAGTATTCCGGGCGAGGCCAAGGCGAAGGAGATCGCCGACGCGCAATTGTTCGAAGACCAGCTTATGGTCCAACTTCCTCTTGAAATCCCCGCGGGGATGGAGAAGCCCTATTTCATCAGGGGAGATGCGTCCCATGCGGTAAACCTCTGGCGCTGGGCCAGCGGCACGAAGGACAAAGCGGAAAGTGTCAAGCTTGCCAATGCTCTAGGAGCCAATGCCGTCGAGGAGCGCGACGCGGCGGCGGTCGGCCTTATGGCGAAGGGCGATTACAAGGCGGGCACCTGGCGGGTCGTGATCCGTCGGCCGCTGAAGACCAGTAGCGACGGCAAGGATCTGCAATTCATCGAGGGTCAGTTCATTCCGGTAGCCTTTGCCGCCTGGGATGGCTCGAATGGTGAGACAAAATCGAAACATACGCTGACCACCTGGTACTGGCTGCTGCTGGAGCCGCCGATGGGCATGGGTGCGATATTCGCGGCGCTGGCGGTGTTCCTGTTGCTTGGCGCGGGCGAGTTCTGGTGGATGCGCAGCGCGCCGCGGCGGCGC
>JAJFHO010000245.1 GCA_021775575.1 Hyphomicrobiales bacterium | reverse complement strand
CCGGTCTCGCCATTGTCCGCAGTTCCCGACATTAGCGCGATCCAGTCTTCCGCATCCCTGAGCGAGTAGGGATGAGGGATGCGCCTCGTCTGGGACGCGATGTTCATATTGTCCGCCAGTTCGGCGATGCCCGGCGCGTCCTCCAGATCCGGCGTGCGCAGCAGCAGCCGGAGCGTTTCCAGCGCCATTGCGGGCGTGCCACGCGCGCTTTGACTGTCTTCTTTCTGTTCACTCATGGGTCCTCTCCGGTCAAAGAAAAAGGGGAGATGGCATCCCATCTCCCCTTGCTTGACCGCTGACGATCTGCCGGTTCGACTGGATGCCGGCGGATCGCTTGTTTCGGACCGCCGCTATTTCGGCGTGCTCGGCATCACCGACACGTAAACGCGCCCTTTGGCTTTTGTGCGAAAGCTCACATTGCCTTCGCGCGTCGCGAAAATGGTGTGATCCCTGCCAAGCCCGACGCCTTCGCCAGGATGCCATCGCGTGCCGCGCTGGCGCAGGATGATGTTGCCGGGGATGACCTGCTCGCCGCCATATTTCTTCACGCCGAGCCGTCTTCCCGCCGAATCGCGCCCGTTGCGCGATGAACCGCCTGCTTTTTTATGAGCCATGATCTGTTCCTCTTACAGCACCCTATAGCACCAAATGGGCCTGCTAGTCTTTCTTTGCTTTCGCCGCGGGTTTCTTGGCCGAGGCCTTTTCCCCCGTCGCCTTTTTCTCCGGCGCTTTCGCTTTGGCCTTCGCCTTCGTTTCCGCCGGCTTCTTGTCCTTTGCCGGGTTCGCGGCGGTCTTGGCCTCTTTCGCTGCCTTCTTGGCCGGCGCCGGCTTGGCGGCGGCCTTCGACGGCGCCTTGCCGCCGGTCAGAATCTCGGTAATGCGCACCGCGGTCATATGCTGGCGGTGGCCCAGTTTGCGGCGGTAATTCTTGCGCCGCTTCTTCTTGAAGACGAGAATCTTCGGCGCGCGCTTCTGCTCAACCACCTGACCGGCGACGCTGGCCCCGGAAATGGTCGGCGTTCCGACTTGCGGATCGCCGTCGCCGCCCAACATGAGGACCTCGCCGAACTGAATCACTTCACCGGCCTCGCCGGTGACCTTCTCGACTTCAATCACGTCTTCGGGGACAACGCGGTATTGCTTTCCGCCAGTGCGGATGACTGCGTACATCGGATTCATATCCTTATCGTTCCGCGCCCTTCGGCGCCGCGCATCGACGCGGACTTTGCTGGTCATGGCCGTTCAACCGGCCGGGCCTCGGGCAGCGTATTTATGCGCAAAACCTTAAATTTACGCAATTCGCCGCGCACTATACGGAACGCGGATGCGAAGTCAATTTAGATCACGGTAATTTGCAGCTCCGGACGTAACTTGTCTCCATCATCGGGCATCTACGGCTTTGGCGCCGCCGCATGGCGGGTATTTCCAGATCCGATGGAAAAGCAGGCTGACAAGGCTGACGATTCGCGTCATGCAGTCGGCGTCACCATATAGGATCGGGAGGATCGTACGACATGGACTGGCTCGCTAAATTCACCAGCGGCGGCCTTGAGGCCATGGCGACAACCTTTGTCTTCGTCGTCGGGCTGATCGTTGCAGGGCTTATCGTTCTGTATTTGATCGATATCTCGCAGACTCAGGACGCCATCCGCCGCAACTATCCGGTGATCGGCCGTTTTCGCCGTATTTTCTCGACGCTGGGCGAGTTCTTTCGCCAGTATTTTTTCGCGATGGACCGGGAGGAAATGCCGTTCAACCGGGCGGAGCGCGAATGGGTCTACAAATCGTCGCGCGGTGTCGACAATACCCTCGCTTTTGGCTCCACGATCAACCTCAGCCCTCCCGGGTCCATAATCTTCATGAACGGCGCCTTTCCGATCATGGATGAGGAAGCGACACCAGCGCCGGCGGTGAGCTTCGGTCCGTTTAGCGAACATCCTTATGAAGCGCAGTCCCTGATCAATATTTCGGGCATGAGCTATGGCGCGATTTCAAAGCCGGCGGTCCGGGCGCTGTCGAAGGGGGCGAAACTCGCCGGCTGCTGGATGAATACCGGCGAAGGCGGCCTGGCGTCCCATCATCTGGAAGGCGGCGCCGATATTGTGTTCCAGATCGGCACCGCCAAATATGGCGTTCGGACGCCGGACGGCAAGCTCGACGATGACAAATTGAAGGACATCGCGTCGAACCGCCAGGTGAAAATGTTCGAGTTGAAGCTCAGCCAGGGCGCCAAGCCGGGCAAGGGCGGCATACTTCCCGGCGTGAAGGTGACTGAGGAGATCGCCGCGATCAGAGGCATCCCGGCGCATCAGGATTCGATCTCGCCCAACGGCCATCCGGAGGCCGCCAATGTCTCCGAATTACTGGATCTGATCGGCCATATCCGCGAGGTCACCGGCAAACCGACGGGTTTCAAGGCGGTGATCGGAAGCACCGACTGGCTGGAGACGCTGTGCGAAGAGATACACAAGCGCGGCATCGAACACGCGCCGGATTTCATTGCGGTCGATTCCGGCGATGGGGGAACCGGCGCCGCGCCCATGCCGCTGATGGACAATTGCGGCATGCTGGTGCGCGAATCGCTGCCGCTCGTCGTCGACACGGTGACACGATACGGATTGCGCGACCGGATAAAGATCATTGCCTCGGGCAAGCTGATTACGCCGGCGACCGTCGCCTGGGCCTATTGCGCGGGCGCGGACGTGGTCGTATCGGCGCGCGGTTTCATGTTCGCGATCGGCTGTATTCAGGCCATGAAATGCAACCGGAACACATGCCCCACCGGCATTACCACTCATGACAAGCGGCTGCAGCGCGGACTCGATCCCGAAAGCAAGGCGGTGCGGGTCAAAAATTTCGCCGAGAAGATTCACTATGGCGCCGGTCTTATTTCCCATTCCTGCGGCGTCCCCAACCCGCGCGCGCTGCGGCGCTCGCACTGCCGGATTGTGCGGCCCGACGGCTCGACGGCGCCGATGGACGAGATTTACCCGCCGCAGGAAGTGCTGCCGGAATATCGCGGCAAGCGCGCGAAGGCCGCCATGGCGGAATGACGGGCGCGCCCGGGCGGGATGCGCGCGTTTTTCCTGGCCTGGCGCCCGGCGGCTGCTTGAGGCCGAAGTGTGTTTTTCCTGGCCTGTCGCCCGGCGGCTGTTTGAGGCCGGGGCGCATTTATACCTGGCCTGGCGCCCGGCGGCTGCTTGAGGCCGGGGCGCGCTATCTCTTGAAA
>JAJFHO010000244.1 GCA_021775575.1 Hyphomicrobiales bacterium | reverse complement strand
CTGATCATCGCCGGCGGCGGGGTCAAAAACGCCCGCTCGCACGCCCAGGTGCTCCGGCTTGCCGAGGCGATCAACGCGCCGGTCGCGACGTCGCCCGGACATGGCGATGCCATCCCTCACGGCCATCCTCTCAACGCCGGTCAGGTGGGTCCGCGCGGCAACCCGGTTGCCTCGGGCCTGGCGAAGGAAGCGGACGTCATCGTTGCGCTTGGAACGCGGCTCGGTTTCAACACGACCTTCTATTCCTACGACAATATCAATCGGGCGGCGAAGATCATTCAGGTCGAGATGGAGCCCACCGCCATCGGGCGCTTTTTCCCGGTGGAAGTTGGCGTTCTGGGTGACGCCGGCGCCGTTGCCGATACGCTCGCGTCCGAAATCGAGGCGATGCGTTCGAATACGCTTCGCGAAAAGACGGCAACCTGGACCAATGGTTTTCAAAAGAACTATGCCGTCTATCTCGCCGAGCGCGATAGCAAGGCGGAAGCAATTGGCGACGTGATCCAGCCGGCGCAGGTCTATAAGGCCATGCGCGCGGTGTTCCCCCATGACGCCATGGTGACGCTCGACGCCGGGACGCTCTGCCTCCAGGCCACCGATGCGCTCAATTACCACGAGCCGCCCTGCCTGTTCTCACCGCTCGATTTCGGACTTGTCGGCTTTTCGTATGCCTGCGGCCTCGGCGTAAAGGCCGCCTGCCCGGACCGCACGGTCATTTCCCTGATGGGCGATGGCGGTTTCGGCATGACCAGCTCCGAGATCGGCACCGCCGTGCAGAACGGCCTGGCGACGGTGGCGGTTGTGATGAACAACGGCTGTTGGGGCGCTGAAAAGGCCTATCAGAAGGACTTTTTCGGTGAACGCTATATCGGCGCCGACGTACCGAACCCGCCCTATGACAAGCTTGCCGAGCTTTGGGGCGCAAAAGGCTTTCGCGTGAAACGCGCTTCGGATCTGGAAAACACGCTCGGCGACGCGATTGGCTGCGGTGAGCCGGCGGTCGTCGAGATCGCCGTCGACCCTGACGCGCTATATAGCTTCCGCCGCGATTCCTTCCAGCATCGCGCGCAAGCCAAGGACGGCGCGGCGTGAGCCGCGGCGCTTACGACTTTATCGTCGTCGGCGCCGGTTCGGCGGGCTGCGCTCTTGCCGGGCGTCTCAGCGAAAACGCCGAATACAGCGTCCTCCTGCTCGAGGCGGGAGGACCGGCGCGCAATATCTGGGTCCACGTCCCGCTGGGCGTCGGCAAGCTGCTGACCAACAATCGCTATGTCTGGCCGTTTCTGTCCGAACCGCAGGCCCAAATGAAGGGCAAGCAGATCTATTCACCGCGCGGAAAAGTCCTTGGCGGCTCCAGCGCGGTCAATGGCATGGCCTATGTGTGGGGCGACCCGGAGCACTATGACCAATGGGCAGCGCGGGGACTGAAGGGTTGGGGGTTTGCCGATCTGGCGCCTTATTTCAAGCGCCTTGAAAATAACCCTTACAGCGATCACCCGGGCCGGGGCCGGTCGGGACCGATTGCCATCACCGACCTGGGAAAGCGAGCGCCCGATCCGCTCTCGGAGGCCTTCATCGGTGCCTGCCGGGAGGCGGGAATTGCCGAAACACCCGACTACAATACGGTAAGCTACGAGGGCGTCCGCTATCTGGAGCAGACTGCGCAAAAGGGCGTAAGATGCACCACCGCGAAAGCTTATCTTGGAAGCGCCGGCAACAGGCGCAACCTTCGCATCGTTGCGCGAGCCCTTGTCACGGCCATCGATTTTGACGGCACCCGCGCCACCGGCGTAACCGCGATCGTCGATGGCAAGCCGGTAAAACTGTCGGCAAGACGCGAGGTTCTGCTATCGGCGGGGGCCATCCAGTCGCCTCAATTGCTGGAGCTCTCCGGCGTTGGCGATGAGGCGAGGTTGCGTGGTCACGGTATATCTGTGGTCTCCCATTTGCCCGCGGTCGGTGAGAATTTGAGCGACCATCTGCAGGTCCGCTGCACCTATCAGACCCGGCTCCCGGTCACGATCAACGATCTGTTCTGCAGCCCCGCCTTCAAGATCAAGTCAGCCTTGCGCTACCTGTTCGCGCGGACGGGGCCGCTCGCCGGAACCTCTTCCACGGCGCATGCGATTTGCCGCTCCGCGCCGAACCTCGCCCACCCGGATGTCATGGTCCGGATGTATCAGATCAGCGGTGCGGACCGTTATTCAAGAACCAGATCGGCCGGGATCGATCCCTACTCCGGCTTTACCCTCGGCGGCTTCATGCTCTGCCCGCGATCGCGCGGCAGCATCCATATCAGTTCCACCGATCCGGCCCGGTTTCCCGCCATCCAGCCCAACTATCTGGAACACACAGAGGACAGGGAGACGGCGGTGCGCATCCTGCACCTTATCCGCAAGATAGCGGAACAGCCGGCGTTGCGGGACGTGATTGTCGCCGAGAAGCGTCCGGGCCCGGAGATCACCGGGGACGACGACCTGCTGGACTATGCGAGGGAAACCGGCCAGACCGCATGGCACACGGTCGGCACCTGCCGAATGGGGTCCGGCGATGCCTGCGTTGTCGATACCCGTTTAAGAGTGCGCGGCGTGCAGGGGCTCCGGGTCGTCGACGCGTCGGTGCTGCCTACAATCCCCTCTTCCAATACCAACGCCGCCGCCATCATGGTTGGCGAAAAGGGCTCGGACATGATTTTAGCCGATGCGCAATCCGCCCCTGGGCGCTGATGCCGTACAGCAGCCAGGCCAGCGGCAGCCGGTGCCGTTCAGTGCATCGTTGCGCCTGGCTGACTACTGCTCAAGCCAGCCGAAATCGTCGCGATGCCTGCGCTCGAAGTCCGTAATGTCCGCATCGTGCCCGAGGGTCATGCCGATCTCATCGAGCCCGTTGAGAAGCCCGTGCTTGTCGAACGGATCGATTTCGAAATCATAACTCTTGCCATCGGGTCCCGTGACCGTCTGCGCTTCGAGATCCAGGGCGATCTGCGCGCCCGGCGTGTCATGCAATTGCTGCCGAAGCGTGTCGCAATCTGACCTATGCAGACGTACGGGCAAGATCCCGTGCTTCATGCAATTATTGTAATGGATATCGCCAAAGCTGGGAGCGACGACGCTGCGGATGCCGTTCGCCACCAGCACATAGACGGCATTTTCACGCGACGAACCGCAGCCCCAATTGATTTCAGCAATGATCACGCTTGCACCGCGATAGGCGGGATTGTTGAGAATGAAGTCCGCTATCTCCGAGCCGTCTTCCGCGAAGCGCAAATCGTGAAACAGATAGCGGTCATACCCCTCATCCGCCGGGTCGCGGCGCAGGAAGCGCGCCGGAATAATCTGGTCGGTGTCGCAATTCTGGATATCGATCGGGACGCCCGCGCCCTTGAATATGGTGAAAGCTTCCATGTCACGAACCCTCCATCAGCTTGCGCACGTCGGTGAAGCTTCCCGTGACGGCTGCCGCGGCCGCCATTGCCGGGCTGACGAGATGGGTGCGGCTGGCTGGCCCCTGCCGGCCGCGGAAATTGCGGTTGCTGGTCGAGGCGGAGCGTTCGCCAGGCTTGAGCGTGTCGCCATTCATGCCGACACACATGGAACAGCCGGCGAGCCGCCAGTCGAATCCGGCGTCGGTGAATATCCGGTCCAGACCTTCGGCCTCCGCTTGTGCCCGCACCAGACCGGAACCGGGCACGACCATCGCCGGAATCACCGCCTTGCGGCCTTTTGCGACCGCCGCGGCGGAGCGTAAATCCTCAATCCTGGAATTGGTGCAGGCGCCGATGAAAACCCTGTCGGGACGGATGTCGGTTACCGCCATGCCGGGTTTCAGGTCCATATAGTCATAAGCCGCCGCCATTGCCGCCTTGCGCTCGGCGTCGGTCTCGCTGTCCGGGTCGGGCAGCCGCTCGGTCACCTGGACGGCGTCCTGCGGGCTGTTGCCCCAGGTCACCATTGGCGCGATGGCATCGCCGCCGAGCAAAACTTCAACGTCAAAGGCGGCATCGTCATCGGAGGGAAGCGTGCGCCAGAAGGTTAGCGCCTCCTCCCACTTTTCGCCTTTCGGTGCGAACGGACGGCCCTCGATATAACTGAAGGTCGTTTCGTCCGGCGCTACCATGCCAAAGCGGCTGCCGGCCTCGATGGGCATGTTGCAGATTGTCAACCGGCCTTCCATGGAGAGATCGCGGATCGCGGAGCCGGCATATTCGATCGCGTGGCCGGTACCCCCGAAAGCACTGATCTTGCGAATGATGGCGAGTATCACGTCTTTGGCGGTAACGCCGAAACCAAGCTTGCCGTCTATGGTAATCCGCATGGTTTTTGGCGTTTTCTGCCACAGCGTCTGGGTCGCCAGTACATGGCTGACCTCCGATGACCCGATCCCGAATGCGATGCAACCCAGGGCGCCATGGGTCGAGGTGTGGGAGTCGCCGCAAACCATGGTCAGACCGGGAAGCGTGATGCCCTGTTCCGGTCCGACCACATGGACAATACCCTGGCGCCGGTCGCCCCAGGGAAAGGCCGTAACGCCGAATTCCTTGGCGTTCACTTCCACCGCCGCGGCAATCTCGCGCGCACGAGGGTCTTCGAGATCGTCGAGTGAAGCGGTATGGGTCGGCGTATAGTGATCGGGCGTCATGAAGGTCTGGTCCGGGCGGCGCATCCCCAGCCCGCGCTGGCGCAGCCGGTTGAACGCACCGAACGAGCCGTCATGGCAGAGATGCCTGTCGATATAGAGCAGCGTCTGCCCGTGCCGCTTGGTAACAATGTGCCGTTTCCAGATTTTTTCGAAGAGCGTTTTACCGGTCATGGAGGGCCTCACCGGTCACTCGGCCGCTTTTGGGCGGTGGCCGACGGAATTGTCGTATTTGCCAAGTTCTTCCTCGGGCATGAATCGACGCTCCAGTTCCATGATCTCGTCGAATCCGGCGAAGGTGTGGAAGTCGCCCATCGGGTGCTCCTTGAAGCTTTCGTTGAAGCGTTGCTCGCCGGTTGGGCCTTCATCACGCATAGCGACCGCAAGATCATACATGGCCACCATCGAAGCCCGGAAGGTCGCACCCGGCGAGATCGTGATGGCGATACCCAACGCCTCGAGTTCCTGCTGGCTGAAGCGCGGCGAGATGCCGGTCTGGTTATAGAAGATCGGCCCCTCGACCTCCGCGCAGATACGCTTCACTTCGCCCACATCGGTCGGGCCTTCGACGAATGCCAGGTCCGCGCCGGCCTTCAGATAGGCATTCGCGCGTTCGATCGCGTTGTCGAGACTGCCGCCATGAGCGCCGCGCGCGTCGGTCCGCGCAACCAGCACAAAATCCGGATCGATTTCCTTGCGGGCATGGTCGGCTGCCCGATATTTGCCGCAGGCCTCTTCGATGGAGATAACGCGCCGGCCCGCGACATGGCCGCAACGCTTCGGAATCACCTGATCCTCGATATGGATGGCGGCGACGCCGGTCTGGATGTATTCCTTCACCGTGCGCACGACGTTGACGGCATTGCCATAGCCATTATCGGAATCCGCGATTACCGGCACTTTCACCGCGTTGGCGATATAGCGGGCATTCATGTGCATTTCGGTCATGGTCGCCAGACCTGCATCCGGCATTCCGAGCAGCGAGACGGATGTGCCATAGCCGGTCATGTAAAGGGCGGGAAACCCGACCTGATCGAGAATCCGCGCGCTCATGGCATTGTAGCAACCCGGTACATAGAGCGAGCCACCCTCGCTTAGCAGTTTCCGCAGTGCGGTGGTTCTTTTCATCCTGGTACTCCTTCTCCCTCCGAATGGGGCGCGGCGCAATGTGAGCGCATCCGGCAGGACCACCGAGCGCAGGGATCGTTATGTCGGTATTTCACCAATCTCTCCCGGATGACATTGGAGAATGGAGCGATTGTAACCAATAGACCCGATTTGTGAAATCAGCAGCTGTTCGGAGCTCGGCCGGGTCCCGATCACGTCACAAAACAACGCTCAAGGCATCGAGAACCTTGTTGGGCCGCTCCGCCATCATCATGTGCCCGCAGTCGGCCAAAGTGACGCTTTGCGCATCTGGTATTGCCGACACGACAGCCTCGGCGCCCGCCTTTGGAGTCATTATATCCCGGGCGCCGCTGACAATGAAGGTCGGGCACCCGATTCCGGCCAGGTCCCCGGTTGCCACGCTACAGTCGTTACAGGCCTTGAGGTCGGCATGCAGAACGCCGGGCCCGGAGCGTTCCAGCAACCGCACCCCGTCGCCTGTCATCCACATGCCCGGCGCGGTATTGCCGCCCATCCGGCCGGCTGGGCTGTGCCCCCAAATCGTGATCATGTCGAATGCTGAATGGTCATCGGCCCTAGCCGCGGCCAGCAGTTCATCCGATACGGCCATCGGCATGGATGTTCCAAGCAAGGCCAGGGCGCGCACCCGTTCCGGGTTCCTGATTGCGGCGCTCAGGGCAACGAGAGAGCCCATTGAGTGACCGGCGATTGCAGCCTGGGCGACCTCAAGCGCGTCCATGCAGCCCTTCACCCAGTCCGCCATCCGCTCGATTGTCGAGAGCGCCGGACCGGCGCTGCGCCCATGGCCTGGCAAATCGAGCGCCAGGACGTTTCTGCCGCGATGCGCGAAATATCGCGTCTGCAACGCCCACACGGTATGATCCGCGCCGCCGCCGTGGATAAAAACAATTGTTGGCTGGCCGCTTTCAAACGCCCGCCCGCCGGTGGCCGCAAAAGCGGTTTTTCCCTCTACCTGAAATTCCAAGTCCCCGGTCTCCTTGAACTAGGTTTTTTGGGAGGCCCAAAGCCCCCGGCCCAGGTCTTCGGTAAGATCAAGCACGTCCTCAAGTCCGACCGACAGGCGGACGAGCCCTTCGGAAATTCCCGATTGAGCCAGCGCTTCGGCGCTCATCTGCTGATGCGTTGTGCTGGCCGGGTGAATGACCAGGGATTTGGCGTCGCCGATATTGGCCAGATGGGAGAACAGACCAAGTGCTTCGATGAAGCGCCGGCCGGCCTCGCGTCCTCCCTTGAGTTCGAAGCTCAGAATCGCGCCTGCCCCTTTCGGAAGCAGTTTTTTCGCAAGCTTGCGGTCGGGATGATCGGACAGCTCGGGATAGATCACCCGCGTTACCGCTTCGTGCTCGCTGAGGAATTTGGCCAGTTTCCGGGTATTATCGACATGGCGCTCCATACGCACGGGCAGCGTTTCGACGCCCTGGAGAAGATTGAAGGCGTTTGTCGGGCTCATGCAGGCCCCGAAGTCGCGCAACCCTTCCGCCCGCGCGCGCATGACGAAGGCATGCGGGCCATACTCCTCGGCGAAGTTCAGGCCGTGATAGCCGGCATAGGGCTCGCTCAGGGTCGGGAAAAGCGCCGATGCCGCCCAGTCGAACCGGCCGCCGTCAACCAGCACGCCGCCGATGGCCACGCCGTGGCCGCCGATGAACTTGGTCAGGGAGTGATGCACGATATCGGCGCCGAATTCGATCGGGCGGCAGAGATGCGGCGTGGCGAATGTCGAATCCACCATGAGCGGCAGGCCGGCCTTATGCGCCACGGCGGACACTTCGGTAATTTTCAATACCTCAAGTCCCGGAATGCCGAGCGTCTCGGCAAAGACAAGCCGCGTCTCCGGCCTTATCGCCTTGCGAAAGGCTTGCGGATCTCTCGGGTCGACAAAGGTGGTCTCGATACCGAAACGTGGCAGCGTGTGGGTCAACAGGTTGTGCGACCCGCCATAGATCGACGCCGAAGAGACGATATGGCCTCCGGCGCCCATAAGCGTAACGACGCCCAGATGCAGAGCCGCCATGCCGCTGGCAGTGCAAACCGCGCCAACGCCGCCCTCCAATGCCGCGATCCTCTCCTCGAGAACGGCAACCGTCGGATTTGAAATGCGCGTGTAGAGGTGCCCCGCGCGTTCCATGTTGAATAGTGCCGCGGCATGATCGGTGCTGTCGAACAGATATGAGGTCGTCTGGTAGATCGGCACCGCACGCGCCCGGAAGTCGGAGTCGGGACGCTGGCCGCCATGCAGGCTCAACGTATCGGGGCGCAAATAGTGGGGTTTGCTCATGGCTGGCTCATCCGGCTTGAAACAGGGCGTCGTTCCCGATCGGCGATCCTATCGCGGCTGCAGGCGCGTCGCACCATCGATCCGAATGACTTCTCCGTTGATCATCTGATTGGTGATGATTTCGCGCACCAGCGAAGCGTATTCCGCCGGTTGTCCGAGGCGTGAAGGAAAAGGGACGCCCTTCGCGAGAGACTCCTGAACTTCCTCCGGCAATCCTTCAAGCAGCGGCGTTAAAAAAATGCCGGGCGCAACCGCATTGCAGCGAACGCCGTCCCGCGCCAGGTCGCGCGCAATGGGAAGGTTCATACCGACGATACCGCCTTTCGAGGCCGAATAGGCGGCCTGACCCATTTGGCCTTCATAAGCGGCGACGGAGGTCGTGTTGACGATCACACCGCGCTCGCCGCTCTCTTTCGGGTCCGCCGCGAGAGCGATCTCGGCAAACAGGCGGCAGGTGTTGAAGGTGCCGACGAGATTGACCTCAATGACTTTCTTGAACAGATCCAGATCATGCGGACCCTTGCTCCCGCAGATTTTCTGACCCGGCGCGATGCCGGCGCAATTCACCAGTATCCGCGGCGCGCCAAGGTCGCTCACGCAGGTTTCAAGCCCGGCACTGACACTGGCCGCATCGGCCACATCAACGATCAAGAATTTCACCATGCCGGGCGCATCATCGAGCTCGCGCTCCAGGCGCTCGCCGCGCTCGGCGTTTATGTCGAAGATCGCGACATTAGCGCCCTCCCCGGCAAGCATCCGCACGGCGCCTTCGCCCAATCCCGATGCGCCGCCGGAAACGACCGCTGTATTGCCTTTGATATCCATCCGCCTCTCCTGCTTCACATCCTCGAGCCGATACCGGGATGACTTGATCCTGGTTTTGATCTGCTACCCTGTTCGGGGCCGCCTGTGTGGAGATTTTCCGGCGGCGAATGCTCATGGCTGACTGAATGCGCCTGAGCAATTCATCAGCGAAATCGGCGGCTTGTTTCCGATCGCGCTGCGCGGACGGAATACGTTGTCATGCTTGCGCCTATTCACCATTTTCGGCCAGTCACCGTCAAGACTCATGAACCGGTGCGCAATCGAGCGCTCCACCCTGACCTTGCCGTTGAACGCCACGATGAGCGTGCTGTCCATTGGCTTGCCGGGCCGGGACCGCGTATCGAGGTCAAAGCGGCTTCACGCCGTCGGCAGCCGCTGGCCATTCTTGTCGAAGAAAAAGAAATGCTCCGGTTCGGCGGTGACACCGGTCTTGTCTCCAAGCGCGGGCGCCGGTGCATTGGCATTTACACGGACAATGACGCTTGAGCCACCATCGCCGGTCAGCTCGACATGGATCAAATTTTCCGCGCCGAGCGCCTCGTTGAATGCGATCGTCCCGTCAAGCAGGCCCTCGCCCGTCGCGCAGAAACGCAGATGCTCCGGCCTTGTCCCGAATTGTTGCGCGTCCGCGGGCGCGTCCGGCAATTGTCCCGCCGGAAGAGAGACGAAGTTCATCGGCGGCGATCTGTAAAGCCCCCTCTTTATGTGCCACTTCGTTGTAGAGTTTCCGGCACAGGCGGACGCATACCGAGCGCCTGATGTGGCCGGATGTGATTGTACTGTCTGAGCCGCAGCAGCTTCAGTATATCTTCGTCAGAATAACGCTTCCGGGCCATCGCGTCCTCCCCTCGTTAGTACCAAAATAATGGCCCAGTTTTAGGGGGGAAAGATGCCCCCAGGGACAGCAGAACGAGAGTCTTCTGCGGTTCTTCGCGCTTGCTTGGGCCTCGTTCGGTTTAGGCCGATCCGGTGATCAGCGCACGCCTTCCTTCTCTATCGCGTAGCGCTTCATCTTTTCCCACAGGTTCTTTCGGGAAATGTCGAGATCGGCGGCAGCCTTTCCGATGACCCAGTCATTACGATGCAAAGCCTGCTGGATTGCCTGACGTTCTGCCACCGCTATCGAATCCTTGAGCGTGGTCGTTTCCTCAGGGCCAGAGGCATCCCCTGGAAGCTGTTCGAGCGAAACCAGATCATGGGCCATGATGCGGGGCCCATCGCAAAGCGCCACTGCCCGCTCAAGAATATTCTTGATCTCGCGAACATTTCCCGGGAAAGACATGGTGAGGAGTTTGGCTTCGACCTCTCCTGAAAGTCCTATGACCGGGCGGTCCATTGCAGACGCGTGCTGCTTCACGAAAAGGCGGGCCAGATAGAGAATGTCCTCGCGGCGCTCGCGCAGTGGCTGAATCTCGACATTAATAACGTTCAAGCTCCAATAAAGGTCGGAACGAAACGCGCCCTGTTTCACGGCTTCATCAAGATCAACCTGGGTCGCGGCGATTACGCGGACATCCAGGGAAATCGATTTTTCGCCGCCGACCCGATCCAGCACGCGTTCCTGCAGAACCCGCAGAAGCTTGACTTGAACCTCCAATGGCGTCTCGGCGATCTCGTCCAGGAAAATCGTGCCGCTCTGTGCCTGTTCAAAACGACCGATCCTTCGGTAGGCGGCGCCGGTGAAGGCGCCTTTCTCATGGCCGAAAAGCTCGCTTTCAATCAGGTTCGCCGGCAGCGCGGCACAATTTACCTTGATCAGAGGTCCCGACGCGCGGCGGCTGTTGTAGTGGATCAAAGTAGCGACGACTTCCTTACCGACGCCCGATTCACCGGTAACGAGGACCGTGCTGTCCACCTTCGACAGTCGCGCGATCAGGCGCTCTATGCGGCGCATGGCAGCGCTTTTGCCGATGACCCCACTACCGGGTCGGAAGCTCTCGTCGTGAATACCCAGATGCTCCGCATTCAGCCGCGTATCGGCACAGCGAGCGAGGTTCCGCCGGATGGTGCCGACAAACGCGTCCAAATCAAAGGGTTTGGTCAGATAGTCAACCGCTCCCGCCTTGACCAAAGCGACCGCATCGGACACCTCGCCGAAGGCCGTCATCAGGATCACGGGCGTTCCCGGATAGCGGCGGTAGATGTCCTCGAACAGATCCGCGCCAGAGCCGTCAGGGAGGCGAATGTCGGTGATGACGAGGTCGATCTCTCCGGTCTCGAGTTGCTTGTGCGCCTCCGCCAGATCGCCGACCGCACGAGCGGGTATCTGTTCCAGGCGAAGCCGGTCCTCCAGCGACAGGCGCATGATCTCGTCATCCTCGACAACGAGAACGCAGAGATCGGAGACGTCCGGAATTTCAAGAGGGATGGCTGCTTTCGTTTGCATGGCTCGCTATACCCTGGCGTCGGTTGCGGGCAATGTCACCAGGAATTGCGTCCCGGCGCCCACTTCGCTTTCGATCTCTATTACACCGCGCATGCTCTCGACGAGTCGATAGACAATCCAAAGACCCAGCCCGGTTCCGTTGGGTTTGGTTGTGAAGAAGGGATCAAAGAGCTGGCTTCGATGTTCGGGCGGAATGCCGGGTCCGTCATCGTCGACCTCCAGAACAACGCAATTGCCATCCTGGAAGGAGCGAAAGGCAACGGTGCCGCCTTCGGGAAGCACTTGCACGGCGTTTTTGAGAAGGTTGAAAACCACCTGTTGGACCTGCCGGCTGTTGACCCTTATCCGGTCATCCAGATTATTCTCCCAAACAAGATGAATGGGGCGCCCGTTGATCTCGGCCTCGACAATTCCCCTTAAATCCTCAAGGCAGGCGAGGCCCGACTCCTCTCTGGCATCCTCGACCCTGAGTTCGACCAGAAGGCCCTGCACGATGTTTTTGATGCGATTGAGGCCTTTGTCCAGGACCGGGAGGTAACGCTCCATCAGTTCCCTGTCTTCGGGATGCTTCTTGATCGTGTCGATGCAGTTGAGAAGTCCGGCGAGCGGATTGTTCACCTCATGCGCGACGCCGGCGGAAATACGGCCCAGGGAAACAAGCTTTTCGCTGACCGCGATTTGCTCCTCCAACTCCTTTTTTTCGGCCAGCTCGGCGGCCATCTCGTTGAAACTGGCGGCGAGCCTGCCAAGTTCGTCGTCCTGCTGCACGGAAACCGCGGAAACGTCCATCAGCTTGCCGTGACGTACGGCTTCCAGACCGCGGGTTATCGCTGTTAGCGGCTTGACCATGCGGCGGGAAATGACTGCCCCTAAAAGGCTTCCCAGGATCACCAGGCCAACGGTCAGTCCGAGAACCAGCAGTGCCGAATATCTGGCCTTGAGCAGGAGCTCATAGGTCGAGACCCGAACCCGGACCACGCCGAGGAGTTTTTCATCCGAATAGAGGGGAATTATGCCTTCCAGATACCCTTCCGTGCCGACGCCGCCGCCACCAAGAACAGCTGGCGACCGTGCGGAAGTCGCTGCTTCGAGAAGTCTGGCCTCGTCTTCATTGCCTGGTTCCAGAGGAAGCCGCAATGGGTGTTCTTTGGGCTGAAGGTGAGCAAGCACGCGCCTGTCCGGGCCCAGGACCATAGCCGTGACGATTCTGGTTGCGCGAATGTCGCCGGTCTCGGGTTCGGCCAATTTCTTGAGGCTGCGATACAGGGACCAGTAATCGTTGCGCAGAATTGCCTCCGGTGCAGTGACGGCAACGGAACGGGCCAGCAACAGAACCTTTTCTTCCAACTCCGCGTGAAATCGCCGCCAGTCCTGAACGACGATCACCGCACCGATAGTGAAAGCAACACCGGCGACGACAAGGGTGATCGCAAGAGCGAATTTGACCGACAACGACAAGCGCCATTTGCGGGCGAGAGAGAACGTCATTTCCGGTTCGTCTCACTTGGAGCCCGGTCTTGCGCGGAGGCGAGCCAGAGCAACGCTTTGCGCGTGTCGTTCGCCATCTGCCCGATCCCGTCGAACAACTCGGGCGGGAAGTCGCCAAACGTATCGAGCTTGAAGCCATCCAGGAATTGACGGCCCGTCGGTTCCTTCGACATCGCCAACAACACCGACTTCATCTGCTCCACGACCTTGGCATCGGTACGCTTACTGGAAACCAGGGGAGGAAATCCGAAAGCTGGGGATTTCCGGATGATGCGGGTCTTGGCGGTGACTTCGGGCCGCAGGCTCTGCAAATAGTCCCAGATATAGGAGTCTACCGCCCCGCCGTCGGCGACATGGTCGGCCACCGCCTCGACGGTCTCAGCATGGTTGTATGTGAAGAATGTCTGACGAAAGAAATGCTGCGGTTTTGCCCCTTTTTTGGCGAGAAGAAATTGCGGGTAGAGGAAGCCCGAATTGGATTCCGGATCGGAAAAGGCGAATACCTTGCCCTTGAGGTCGTCCAGCGTTTTGTAAGGGCTGTCCTCGGGCACGATGATGTAGGAATTATAGAGCGGCTTGCCCTTGTAGACGGGAACGGCCAGAAGCTCCAAAAACTCGGGATCGCGAGGCTGGACGAACGGAAATCCACAGATCCAGGCGAAGTCGAGTTGGCCGGCTTCCAGAAGGTCCATCACCTCTCGATAGGACTTGCGCCGCACAAACTTCACCGGGCGGTCCATTTTATTGCTCAGATAATGGGCCCAACGGTCGAGAAAGCGCAAATGCTCCTGGACGATAACGGCCGTTAGGCCAAAGCGGATCGGTGTTTGCGTTTCCGCCCGGCAAATACCGATCGACAGAGACACAAGCAAGATCGCAATCGCTGAACGCAACATCCGTTCCTCCCCGCGACGAACGGCGTCACTCCCATGCCGTTTGGCCTGTCGGCTCCTTCTTCGTGCTAGGCCTTCAGCCGTCGGTCGCAGCTACACTTAGAACAGGCAGAGTGTCACCCTTATCTGCTTTCACAAATTCCGCCATTTGTCGCGGGCATGGGGCTGATCGGGAATTGCGGGTGAGCGCGAAGATGCGGGCCGCGCCTTCAATCAGTCGAAAACTCCGATGCAACGCATAAGGGCGGATTCGACCTTCGGCCCACACGTTACTGGTCGGTAACGCTCGATCCGCCAGGTCGCGGCCAATTCATTGATTCGCTGCAAAGAATCCGAAGGTAACCGGAATCTCGCCGCAGGTTACCGGGCGGTAACAGTTTTGGACCTTGCAGCCGGACCAAATACCCCATCAAACAAGTAAATGCATAAAATACAACCACTTAGTAAATCTGGCATGGTTAATGCTTAGTTAATGCCAGCAGGTGAGGCCATGGGTATCAGGGAATGAGTATCAGTTTCAGTCTGACCCGAAAGGCCCTTGTAGCCGCAATAGCGGTATTGGTGGTTGTTTTGGTCGGATCCTATGGCGGAATGGAATATTACACGAGCCGTTCGTCCTTCTGTGGCGGCAGCTGTCACACCATGGCGGAGCCGTACGCCGCCTGGAAAAAAGACAAGCATCATGCGAGCAACAACGCTCAGGGCGTCGAAGCCAGCTGTATCGACTGCCACTTCCTGCCAGGCGAAAAATATGGGCTGAAAGCCAAGTATGAAGGGCTCCGGCACCTGTTTGCCTACCTCTATGACAGAGACGCGCCGATGCCCATTCGTCCTGTCATCAAGGACGGCGCGTGCCTCAGCTCGGGGTGCCATTCAGATAGGAAATTCGAAGACGAAGAACTCCAATTCACCGAGAAGGTCAGGTTCAAGCACAAGGTGCATTTGGGGGAGAAGGCTCTCGACGGGCAGACGCTTGCCTGTGACACCTGCCACACCAAAGTAACAAAGGAGAAGCATTTCGAGGTTCCAAAAGAGATCTGCCATCTCTGCCATTTGAAGCTCGAAAAGCCGACTCTGGAAAAGGTCGAGACGGCTGAGGCGCGCGCCGAGGTCAAAAGGATAAGCTTCGCGGGAAGACCTTCGATCAACTTTAACGAAGGCGTATCGCGCTGTGACATCTGCCATACGATCCCGACGAAATCGCTCCAGAGTCAGGCGCAAGAAGGCGGCACGCTCACCAAGCCCATTACCCACCAGACAATCAAGAAAGCGGGCGTGGCGTGCGAAAGCTGCCACTTCGAGATCGTGAAAGGGCACGGCGAAGTCAACACCGGCAACGTCGTCTCCAACGGATGCCTGTCTTGTCACAATCGGAGCGATGACCTTCTCGCGAAAGCAAGAGACAAAAAGCTCATGCACGAGACCCATGTCGGCGCGCGCAAAGCCGACTGTTTCGATTGCCACAGTGTCGTCGAGCACAAGAGCCGCGCCGACCATCTGGATTTCGTGCGGGAGGATTGCGGTCTCTGCCACCAGGACACGCACAAACACCAGAAACTTCTGCTCGCCGGTACGCCGATCAATGAAAACGTCTCGAAGACGCCGCACCTGATGTTCAGCGTCAACACCAATTGCATGGGGTGTCATCTCAAAAAGAGCCTGAGCAAGGGCCACGCGGTGCGAACCGGGGCACCCGAAACCTGCGTCGCCTGCCATACGGCCGAACACAGAAAGATGCTGAAGGATTGGAACGATCAGGTCGTTCGGGAAGTAAAGGACGTCGAAGAGGTGGAGACGGAAGCGCTCCAGGCCCTGGAGGCAGCCAAGGAAAAGGTCGCCAGCGACACGTTCAAAGAGGCCAAAGCCAAAATCGCCAAGGGCCGCGGCTATCTGGACATCGTCCGGTTCGGCAACGGCGTCCACAACAAGAAATACTCGATCATGATCCTGGACGAGGCGATCACCAGTTTCGAGGAGGCTATCGAGCTGCTGAATGACGGAGCGTGAGCGGATCGCAAATGCGGAGATTTAACGGAGTCCGATAGCGACGAAAAGAGCAAACACAATTCAGAGGAGGAAGGGAAATGATTAGGAGGATAGCGATATGACAGACATGAAAACCCCGAAAATCAACCGGCGCGAGATGCTTGGCGGTACTGGCGCGGCGGTGGCTGGAGCAGCCGCTCTTGCCACGCCCCTGAAACGGGCCGATGCCGCCGCCAAGGCCCCTCGATGGGGCATGGTCATGGACTTGCGCCGCTGCATCGGCTGCAGGGCGTGCACGGTCGCGTGCAAGGCGGAGAATGACGTTTCTCTCGGCCGGTTCAGAACCGTGATTCAAGAGAAAACCTGGGGAACCTTTCCAAAGACAAAAAAGGAATTCCTGCCGATCATGTGCAACCATTGCGAGGGCAACAAGAAGGACAAGGTCCCGCCCTGCGTGAAAGTCTGCCCCGAATATCCCGGCGAGCGCAGAAAATGGACCAGCCCGAGCGGAGAGAAGATCCGCTATCGGCACGGCGCAACCTACAAGCGCCCGGACGGGCTGATCCTGATCGACAAATCGCTATGCATCGGCTGCGGCAAGTGCCTTGACGCCTGCCCCTACGGGGTCCGGTCCTTCGATCCCTTTGTCAAGGCCGGCAAAGACCCCAAGAAGCAGGCCGCCGACAAGTGCGATATGTGCACGCACCGGGTCGAAAACGGCGTTGAACCGGCCTGCGTCACGACCTGCCAGGGACGGGCCCGCATCTTCGGTGATCTCAATGATCCTGAAAGTTCGGTCTCAAAGCTGGTCAAGGAGCACAATCTGGAAACTCCCGACAACGTCCTGCTCGCCGACGAAGGCACCGATCCACAGGTTTTCTACATCGATCCGGACAACGTGCTGAAGACGATCTACAGGCAGCGCGAGAAGGGCAAGCTGGACCACTATATCGACCAGATCCCGTAGGCCCGGCAGTCGAGACAAGGAGCACTTAAAATGAACAAGTTGAACCGTCGTAATTTCATGACCCTGGCCGGGGCCAGCGGCGCCGCTCTGGCGGCCGGCGCTGGCGGCAGCGAGCAAGCGCTGGCCGGGTCGATCAAGCTTCAAAAGGGCGGCCGCGATTTTTCGCCGACGACCATGAAGGAACGCAAGGCGATACCGACAGCCTGCTGGGGGTGCGTCACCCGTGACGCCATGATCGGTTTCGTCGAGGATGGCCGGCTGAAAAAGCTGGACGGCAATCCGAATTCCATCCGCACCATGGGTGTGATTTGCGCCAAGGCGCAAGCCGGCGTCAATCAGGTCTACTTCCCCGACCGCATCCTTTATCCGCTCAGGCGGGTCGGCAAGCGCGGCGAGCACAAGTGGAAGAGGGTTTCCTGGGACGCGGCGCTGGACGAGATCGCGGCGCGCCTGAAGAAGCTTCGCGACGCCGGCACACCGGAAAAATTCATGTACCACTATGGCCGCCACAAGGCCAGCCAGGCAGCAACCATGTACGACTTCATGGCCGCCTACGGCACCAAGACCATCGGCAACCACACCTCGATCTGCGAGGGCAGCAAGTGGGTTGGCCAGGAGAGCTTGTGGGGTGGCATGTACGACAACTGGGACTATGACAACACCGAGTTCGTCGTCAACTTCGGCTCCAACCAGTTCGAAACCCACACCAACCATATCCCCACATCTCAACGCCTGATCCGGGCGATGGTCGACCGCGGCGTACCGCTCTACACCTTCGACGTGCGGCTTTCCGCCACCGCCGCCAAATCGACCGAATGGGTTCCGATCAAGCCCGGCAAGGACGGCCTGGTGATGCTGTCCATGTGCAACGTCATTATGAATGAGGGGCTCTACAGGAAGGACCACTTCAAATACATGCGGGTGACGGCGGACTATCACGCCTCGGTGGACGACAAGATCGCCGCGGTCAAGGCCAGCGTCGCCAAGTTCACGCCCGAGTTCGCCGAGCAGGAAAGCGGCGTCCCGGCGGACAAGATCAAGCAAATCGCCCGCGGCTTCGCCAAAGCCAAATCGGCCTGCCTGATCACCTACCGCGGCACCTGCATGCACTATCACGGCGCCGATCAGGAGCGCGCGGCGATGCTGCTTGCAGCCATCACCAACAACCTTGACACAAAGGGCGGCAGGGTCATGGGTGTCGGCGCCGGCTGGAAGGCACCTTCCTCGCCGAAGGCGAAGGTGCATAAGGGGCTGAATATCAAGGACGGCTTCCCCGGCGAAGCGGCCTTTCCAACGCACCACGTCAGTCAATCTGTGCTGCCGTTGATCAAGGACGGCCAGCTCGGCCGGCCGGAGGTCTATTGGTGGAGCTGCCACAACCCGGCTTACGTCTATGGGGACAACAAGGCGATCGAGGAAATCATGAAGGATGAGAGCCTCATGCCCTTCACGATTTCGTCGAATATCGTCTACGACGAATCCTCGGCGCTCGCCGATATCATCTTGCCCGACGTCACCTATCTGGAACGGTGGGATTGGGAAGATATGGTGTCACCGCCCCAGGTCGCCGAATTCTATATACGCCAGCCTCTCGTCAAACCGCTCGGTGAGGCGAGATGCCAGGGGGACGTCTGGCCCGATCTGGCGAAGAGGATAGGCTTCGAACTCGTCTACAAGGACAAGGAAGACTATGTTCGCCAGTCCTGCGAGATGACACCCGGCGTCAAGGAAGCCGGCGGCTTCGAGTATATGAAGAAGCACGGTGTCTGGCACGACAAGAGTGCCAAGCCCAACTTCGGCTTTTACGAGAAGACGGTCGACGTTTCCGGCGACGGTGTCATTCTCGATGAGAAAACCGGTGTTTACTGGAACTGGAAAAAGGCCGGTGTGGCAAGCGAGGCCGAGGCCAAGAGCAAGGGCTATCTGGGCACCAAGGGCGCGAAAAAAGCCTATGTCGCCCAGAATATCGAGGGAACGGCGCGCTCGGCATATCCGCCGAACACCAAGTTCCTCAAGTCGGGTCTCCTTGACTTCTACTCCGACAACTTTGCCGCCAAGGGCTTTCCGGCCTTCCCGACCTACACGCCGGTTCCCGAGCATGAGAAGATGGGCAAGGATGATTTGATCCTGACCACCTACAAGGTTGCCGTGCACACGCACTCCCGGACATCCCACTGCAAATGGCTGACGGAGATCAAGCACGACAATCCGGCGTGGATCAATCCCAAGACCGCCGCCGAGAGAGGCATTGCGGATGGCGACGAGATCAAGGTCGTCAGCGACATCGGCGAGATGACCACTACGGCCTATGTCACCGAGGGTGTCGTCCCCGGTATCGTTGCCATCTCCTATCACTTGGGACGCCGCTATTCGGGAATCTATGGCTCGGGTAACAGCGATCCCATAAATGGTGGAGCGGCTGCCGACCGCGATGCCAAGAACAAGTGGTGGAAAAAGCACGGCAACCACCCCAATGCGCTCATTCCCAACTGGTCGGACCCGATCAGCGGTGCGCAGCGTTGGATGGATACGGTGGTCAGGGTCGCCAAGGCCTGACCGAGCCCACTAAAGAGAGGAAACGACATGGGAACCGCCCGGAACGAAATGGCCGAGAACGCTACAGCCCGTAGCCAGGTCTATGGATTGTTGGCCGCCGTCTTCCGGGCGGAACCCACCGAGGTCTTTCTCAAGGAGATCAAAGGCTCCCATTTTTCGAAAGTCTTTGCCGAGCTTGGCGTCGAGCTGGGGCAGGAGTTTTACGATCGACCCGAGGCCGAGCTGCAGGAGCAGCTGGCTGTCGAATTCACCAGACTATTCATTGGACCGGGCCCGCATATATCGGCCCACGAATCCATCTTTATCGATCTCGACGGAAGCGAGGGCGAGCATTGGGGGCCGGCGACCGTCGCAGTGAAAAAATTCATCGAAACGGCGGGGCTCGACTATGAACAAAGCTTCGCCGGCCTTCCCGACCATGTCAGTGTCGAACTGGAGTTCCTGCAGCGTCTGGCCGAGTGGGAAGCCCGAAAATGGTGCGAGGCGGACGCCGAAAGCGCCGATGCGTGTTTGAGCGTACAGATGAAATTCATTGCCGAACACCCGATCAAATGGGTGCCTGAATTCTGCGCCGAAATCATCAAGAAAGCTGAACAGCCTTTTTATCGCGAGATGGCGAAAGTAACGAGGAGCTTTCTTCAATTCGACCATGACGGCATGGCGACAATGAACGCCGATGCGGGCCAAGGAGCCTGCGCGTAACGGCTGGAGCGTTATCCGGCCATTCCCGTTTCCAGCCGCGGCTGAACCATGGCCGTGCACCATTCAAGAACGGCTTTTGAAGAAGCGGGCAGATCCGTCGCCAGGCCGCCATGAAATTCCTGCCAGCCGACGAGATAGGGCTCGCGCACTGCCGTCAGCACCGGAATACCGGCTCCGATGGCGTCTGAGATACAGGATACCAGGCCGCCGCCCTCGGACTCCGCCTTACCAAATCTGTTGATAACGAAAAAGTCGATATCCGATGTGATCGCTGCGCCAATGACACCCGCCGCCTCGGTAAGTCCGCGCTGATCAAGACGGCAGCCCTCGGCCTGCGGCCCAAGCTCCTGGGAGATTTCAAAAACGCGGTTGGTTCTCAGATCGATGAGGTCCATGCGTGCGCAACACCCATCGCTGGGCGCCGCGCTCGTTTGTACGACACCCGCAACCACGCCGCCTCCTTGCCTCACTTTGTCGACAGCCAGGGACAGCACTCGATCTATGTCAAAGCCGGGTTCGTATAGAACCGCGCCAAGTGGCATGTAATTCGAGGTGGTCATTTCCGCTCCTTCACGGGCCGTAGATGCAAGGGCCGACGCATGGCAGGTTGCGCCTTGTCTCCGATTGGACAGAATCTGCGCCTGGCTCACTCAATACGCGCTCCATGCGCCCTGAACATTGCCCAAAGTCAAGGCACGGTGCGTGAGTTGGAGCGTCCGCAATAGGACATGGCTGTTGAAAAACTCCAACGCCCCTAAGGCCGACATTGGCGCCACCGTCAAACTTCCTCCGGCGTCATCTTGATCGCGCCTCGGGGGCATCATGCGAGCTAACGCGTGCACAATGAGTGGTGTCGCCGTGAAGTTGGCGCTCGCCGCGTTTTACGCCCGAGAAGGCATGGTGTGTGATGAGCAGACGGCGACTGCCTATGATGCGCTTTGCGCTGTCACCGGCATGCCTGATCTCGTGACCGACGCCAGGAGCATAGAGTCAGCGGCCTTTGAGGCCGGTGTCAGCAAGACAGCCTAAAAAACGCTGCTCACGGACTTTAGAAACAGCTCAGGGGCCGTCCTACGGGGCGGCCTTTATTTCTTGGGCCGGCCAAGACATCTGGAAGAAACTTACCGAAACGATTATACGTCCACTATGCCGCAAGAAATCAGCCGAGAACGACTGGCCGACCTATTGGTCGATCCCCGTGAAGATCTCGACTTCGAGGTCAAGAATTGGCTCGACCTAAATGGGAGCAATGAGGATAAGGCGACCTTCGCCAAGGCCGTATTGGCGCTTGCAAATCACGGCGGTGGTTTCGTTGTCCTTGGATTTAGCGAAACGGATGAAGGCACCGTGGAGGCGGAGGGCCGTCCGGCTAGGTTGGATGGTTTTAGTCAGGACTTGATCAATGGCATCGTGCAGAACTACTGCGACCCCCCATTCCACTGTGCCGTCCATTTGGTTTCTAATCGTGATGGTGCACTATTCCCTATAGTTATAGTACCGGGCGGGCAGCGCGTTCCGGTGCGCGCGCGTCGGGCGGGGCCGCACGGGAACATCGATCAAAACAATGCAAACTACAATCGCAAACCGGGTCCCCGCAGTGAAATACCGCAGAGTGCGCAGGAATGGGATGATCTACTAGCCC
>JAJFHO010000243.1 GCA_021775575.1 Hyphomicrobiales bacterium | reverse complement strand
GACCGCGCGCCGCGCCTTATGGCGCGCGCCCGCGCAGGCCCGCGAAGCGGATTAGCCGTGAGCGGTAAAAAACCAACCGAATTAATCGTCTTTGTAAACCCGCTCGCGGCGCTCGTGCTGCTCCTGGGCTTCCAGCGAAAGCGTGGCGACGGGGCGGGCGTCGAGGCGTTTCAGGCTGATCGGGTCGCCGGTTTCCTCGCAATAGCCGTAGGTGCCGGCGTCGATGCGCGCCAGCGCCTCGTCGATCTTGGCGATCAGCTTGCGCTGGCGGTCGCGGGCCCTGAGTTCGAGCGCGCGGTCGGTTTCCGACGTCGCCCGGTCGGCGATATCGGCATGCTGCTCGGATTCGTCCTGCAGATGCTGCAGGGTTTCGCGGTTGGAGCGCACGATCTCTTCCTTCCAGGCCAGCAGCTTGGCGCGGAAATAGGTTTGCTGCCGTTTGTTCATGAACGGCTCTTTTTCTGTCGGCTTGTAGTTGTTGGGCACTTTCTTTCTAGCGCTCATGAATCCCACTTCCATAGAGATACCTCGCTACAGCGTTTCAGAACGGCTGGTCTTGCGGCGACACGCCGGCGAACAGGGCCAGCCCCTATTTCAGAATTGCCTCGTATTTACGGATGTGCGCGGGCAAGTCAAGACAACAGAATGGCTTGACAAATTCGTGAAGATTTTTCCGGCATTTGCGCGCGGCCCCCGCGAAGCGGCGGCGCGGGGCGGCTTCAGCGGGTTTTTTTGCCCGATTTGGCCAGTTTGGCCAGCTCGACCCGGGCCCGCAAATCGATCTGGCGCAGCACGTCGGCAAGTTCCGGCGACAGATCATCCGCGCTGTAGTCCTCGACAATCGCTTTAAGGCTGGTCAGTTTCGCGGGCGCTAGTTGGCCGGAAAGAAGGGCGATTTTAAGATCGTCGAGCGCATCGAGAGCCTCGGTTCCCTGGCGGACCGCCTTGCGCCGGCGCTCGGCCGGATCGTCGACCGCCTGCAACGCGACGATCGCGTCGATGCTGCTCAGCACGGCTGGTCCCCGGGCGGAGGACGCTTTGCGCGCCTCGGTGCTGCGCTCCAGCTTGAAGCCGCCGCCGGAGATCTTTGCCCGCGCGGGTCCGGAACGCCGGCTGGCCGTCGTGCGCTGGGTCTGGGATACCCGCATCTCTCGTTGCCCCCCCGGGGCTGGATTTCCAATAGGCAGATTGTTCCCATCCCATGCTTAACGAGCGGTTAAGAGGAGGCAAATTCTGCCGGGCGCGCGCCACTGTTCCATCGCCGGCAACGCCATAAAGACAGATCGACGGTTTTTTTCTCCTGTTTTTCAACTGCCTAGCCAAATGGCCGGGCGGCCCTGCCGCTGGCACGGTTCTCGCTTGGAAGACGGCGGGAACAATCGGGAGCAGCCTTGCTCCGCCCTTGGGGAAGAGGAATTGCCGGTGTCGGGTGTACGCGAAAGCGAATTTGGCGGAAATCGACTTGCGACAGGTACGCTGTTGTTCTGCTTCGTCATACTGGCCTTGCTGTTCCAGGCCATGACATTCCCGCTGCACGCCGCACCGCGCATCAAGGACCTCGTTGATTTCGAAGGTATTCGTGAAAACCAGCTCGTCGGCTACGGGCTTGTGGTGGGCCTGAACGGAACCGGCGATTCGCTCACCAACACGCCATTCACCCGCCAGAGCCTGCAGGCCATGCTCGAACGGCTTGGCATCAACACCCGGGATGCCGATCTCAAAACAGACAATGTCGCCGCGGTCATGGTGACGGCCAATCTGCCGCCCTTCTCGACCCAGGGAACGCGGATCGATGTCGCGGTCAGCGCACTCGGCGACTCAGACAGTCTTCAGGGCGGCATGCTGCTCGTAACCCCGCTCCATGGCGCCGACGGCGAGGTTTATGCGGTCGGGCAAGGACCCGTGGCGGTTGCCGGGTTTCGCGCCGACGGCGACGCGGCATCGATCGTACGCGGCGTGCCGACCGTCGGGCGCATTTCGAACGGCGCCATTGTCGAGCGCGAGATTCCCTTCGCGCTCAAGCACCAGAAAACACTGAGGCTGGCCCTGCGCAATCCCGATCTGACGACAGCGAGTCGCATCGCCATTGCGATCAACTCGTTTACCGGTAAGGACAACGCCCTCGCCCTCGATCCCGGCACCGTCAAGCTCGACCTGCCCGCCGACTACAAGAAAGACATCGTTCATCTGCTGATGGATGTGGAGCAGCTCAGGATCGAACCCGATCAGACGGCAAAGGTGGTCATCGACGAATCGAGCGGCATCATCGTGATGGGCCGGGACGTGCAGGTCAGTACGGTCGCGATCGCGCAGGGCAACCTGACGATCACCGTTACCGAAACCCCTCAGGTCAGCCAGCCCGCGCCATTCGCCGAGCGCGGCCGCACGGTCGTCGTGCCGCGCACGCGCGTGACCGCGGATGACGAAGGCGACAACAAACTCGCCGTGATCGAGGGCGCGGTTACGCTGCGGCAGCTGGTGGACGGGCTGAATGCGCTGGGCATCGGTCCGCGCGACATGATCTCGATCCTGCAAACGATCAAGGCAGCCGGTGCGCTGCAAGCCGAAATCGAGGTGATGTGATGGACACTTCATTCTTGATGCCGTCGGCGTCACTGAACATACAACCGGGCGCGCCGGCGAACACACATCCCAAGGCGGCGCTCGCCAAGGCGGCTGTGGCGGCCAACGGTGAAACCAAAGAGTCCGCGCGCAAGGCGGCCGAAGAGTTCGAGTCGATGTTTCTGACAAATTTGCTGGAAGGCATGTTTGAAGGCGTGAAGACCGACGCGCCTTTCGGCGGCGGAAACAGCGAAAAAATCTACCGCTCCCTCATGCTCGGGGAATATGCCAAGGAGATCTCCGCGAATGGCGGTCTTGGCATCGCCGATCATGTCTTCCGGGAGCTTCTAGCGATCCAGGAGAGCAGCCAGAGATGAGTATTATTCACAACGAGCCGAATGTGCAGGATATTCCGGAAACCCGCACGGCCGATGCGGCCCAGGCCTTATGCGACAGGCTCATGGAATCGACCGGCGATCTCGTTTCGCTCCTGGAAAGAGAAACCGCGCTGCTGAGACGCGGCAAGCCGCATGAAATCACGGCTCTTCATGCCCGCAAGTCGGCTCTTGGCGCAATTCTGACACGAGACATGGCGCTGTTCCGGCGCGATGCCGAGTTTATCCGGACCGCGGTGCCGGACCGTATTGGCGGCATCAAGGAGCAGCATCGGCAGCTTCAGAATTCCCTCACCGCCAATCAGGACGCCCTCACCGCCATGAAGGCAATCTCGGAATCCATGCTGCACACGATCGCCGCCAAGCTGGACGAAGGCAAATCCGGACCGGAGATTTACGGCAAGGACGCCGGCATGATCGGGAAACCGGCCGGCCGGACTTCGGCTATTTCGTTCGACGAGAGTCTTTAGGACTCGTCGCGATTAGACGTCGCGACCGCCGCAAACACAAAAGCGCGCTGAACCGCGCACCAGCCATTTAAGCGCCTGTTTACCTTAAGCGCCCCAACCCTGTTGCGTTAACTAACCTTTTCGACTTTGCGGCGAGACTGCTCGCACGGCTGGCAGGGGAAATTGTCAGCCATCGGGGTTTTCACCACAGGTCTTGGAATTGACGGCGTGATCCGCATCTGATCCGGAACAACCGTTAAGACCTCTTTAGGCTTAATTGGAGAAAATACCGGGCATGTGTTCCAGGAGGAGCATGGGCACTCTGAGTAACCTAGTACAAGGAAACGCAAGTTATGGCTGAAATTACCCTCTCATCAGCGGTGCGCAACAATCTGCTGTCGTTGCAAAACACCGCGAGCCTGCTGTCAAAGACGCAGGAGCGTCTCTCAACAGGCCTGAAGGTCAACAGCGCCCTCGACGATCCGACGGCGTTCTTTACCGCTTCTTCGCTGAACACCCGCGCGAACGATCTCAATCGTCTGCTCGACTCGGTCGGCAACGCGCTGCAAACAGTCCGCGCCGCCGATAAAGGCCTTTCGTCCATTACGGACCTCGTCGAGAGTGCCCAGGCTTCGGCCCGTCAGGCTCTGCAGACAACCGGACCTGTCACGGCATCCGTCGTTACGGGCGCTACAACGGCAGGGTTCAGCCCGACAGCACTGACGTCAGTCGTCGGCACCGGCTCCACCCTCACTGCGGATGCAATTGCGACGCAATTGGGTACGGGCGACATTGGTGACGATGCGGCCAATGCGGTCGCGACGGGTGCTGACCTCGGCAATGCCAGTGGCGATCTGCTTTCTGCAATTGCCACGCCGCTCAGCAACCTCGACTCGTTTACCATCACAGATGGCACCCAACCAACTTTGACGGTGAACTTCACGACATCCGGCGCGGGCGTCGTCTCCGGTGGCGGCACAATCCTCACCATCGGCATTGACCAAACGGTTGCCCAGTTTGCAACCGCGGCCAACGGTCTGAACGGCATCACCGTTGCTGACACGACCGGCGAGCTCACCATCACGGGATCGGCTACCGAGGATACTCTGCGTGTTACAGATGTCGTTGGCACTGCTGTCAACGACCTTGGCTTTGGTGCTATTGGTGTCGGCACGGGTACGACTGATCGCTTGGTCGGCAAGAACGACGAAGCAAGCTTTCTCCAACTGGTCGAAGACCGCAATACGCTGACCGTTCAACGCGGCACCGATACGGCAGTCGTCCTGCAGTTCGGCGAAGCCGCTGGCGAGGTCCAGACCAAGGCCGATCTGCTTGCGCAAATTAGTGCCATATCAGGCGTTACCGCTACTGAAGACGCCGGTGACCAAGTCACGATCGCCGCGTCGTCCGCAACGGACTTCGACAACGCCATCGCGCTTACCGGCGATACCACGGCTGTGTTGACGGAGTTGGGCTTTACGGTTGACGCCGGTCAGACGCTGATCAGCACCATTCAGCCGAACAACCTGCTCACGCAGTCTGGCGGCCTGACCGCGGGTCAGACGTTGCAGGTCGACTTCGGGTCGCAGCAGAACACCATCACCTTTGGTACGGGTGCCAATCAGGTCCAGAGCCTGGCGGAACTCAACACCACGCTGAACGCCATCACAGGCGGCGCCGCATCGGTGTCAACTTCAGGTGGCACGCTTGGTAACATCTCGCTGACCACGGGCAATTCAACCGATACCCTCACAATCGGGGGCACGGCCAGTGCCGTTACCGAGTTCGGTCTGGTAGCAGGTGAGTTCTCCAACCTGGTCAACGGGACGACGGGCCCGGTTCAGCAGGGGGACACGCTCGACATCACGGTGGGTACCAACTCAACCCTGCAGGTGACGTTCGGCACCGGCACCGGTCAGGTGAACACGCTTGCCGAGTTGAACAGCGCCCTGTCGGCCCTCGCCGGCGGTACTGCGTCTGCTGACTCGACAACCGGCGCCATCTCCATCACTGCGACAAATGGATCCGACAGCATCACTATTGCTGAAGGGAACGCCCGTGAAGCGGCTGCGTTTGGTCTGACGGCGGCAACGACCAACTCCACCACGACCAACAGCACGCAACGCGCGGCGCTCGAGACGCAGTTCAACGACATCCGCACACAGATCGACCAGCTGGCCAGGGACGCGAGCTTCAACGGGAACAACCTGTTGCAGAGCGACAACCTGACCGTCATCTTCAACGAAGATGCCACCAGCTCGCTGACGATCAACGGTGTCGACTTCGACTCCGGCGGATTGGGCATCAATGCTGCAGCGGTGAATTCGTTCCAGAGCGATGCCACCATCAACACGTCGCTGGCTGAACTGTCGACCGCTCTGACTACTATTCGGTCACAGGCTTCGACCTTCGGTTCGCAGCTCTCGACCGTTGAAATTCGTCAGGACTTCACGAAAAACCTGATCAACGTGCTTGAGACAGGTGCTGGCAACCTGACGCTGGCTGATTCCAACGAGGAAGGCGCGAACACGCTGGCCCTGCAGACCAGGCAGCAGCTCTCGTCGGTAGCCTTGTCGCTGGCATCCCAGGCAGATCAGCAGGTACTCCGCCTCTTCTAAAAAGCGGAAGACCAGATACACAATCAGGCGGCGGGGGCCCTTCCCCC
>JAJFHO010000242.1 GCA_021775575.1 Hyphomicrobiales bacterium | reverse complement strand
GGTCGCGCCTGGCCTGCTCGATGCCGCGGTAGTGGATTCCAGGCGGCGCGTATAGGCTTCCAGCCGCGCAAGTTCGACGCTGTGGGGATTCAGCGCGGTCTTGCCCAGCTTGTGGCAATTCAGACATGCGGAAGAATCCTTGCGCGGGTTCGCCGGGGTCAGAAATGCATGCAGCCAGCCGAATTGCCCTTCCGAGAGGTTGCTGTGGCAGCCGCTGCAATCACCCGCCGGACTGTGCGCACTCGTGATCGGGCCCGGCATCAAGGGCTGTAAATCGGTGGCAAAGCTGAGCGCCAGCGTCACCAGCCCGGCGACAAGGGACGCCACCCATTTGGAAACTCCCGAGCGCCTGGCGCGCAAGGTTCGTAGCGGTTTGCAGCGCGGGATTGGCATGCAGCATGTGCCGTCCGGGCCGGGCCCTTGTTCGCATGCTCCACCATGTGACCCGGGCCGGCGGCAGCGCCATGCGCCAGCGGTTTGCGACGGGATACATTCGAAGGTTGCCTGACACCTGCCGCGCCGGCTTGGCCCGATCCGGCAGGGTTTGCCAAGCTGCGAATGCCCGCAGATCCATTTTGGCTCAATTTTGCTGAAAGAGCGCCTGCCGATTCTCAGTCTACGCAGCAGTTTCACGTCATGGGACCCCGGAAGAAAACGCATATACAACAAGGATATGGATGATTGTCAGGGCGATCACGCTATATGTGGCCGGGATATGCACGAACAGCCAGATCTGCAGTAGGCCGAGATGCGCATGTTGAAAATCGAGACCATCCTTCGCCACGACCCGGTCCCTGATCAATCGGAGCGTCTCCTTGCCTGCAGTGTCAAAGACGGGTTCGAGATTATCGATCTCGACACACAGACCCTGCAACGGCCGCCGCACGCCGCGCAAATGAGCCAAGACGTTTCGCGGGCGCTCCAGGAAGGCGCGCAGCCTGTCGACGTAAAGATCGGAAATCGCCAGCGAGCCGGTCCGCTCCATCGATTGCATCGCAAGAGTCTCAACCTCTTGCGCCAGCGCGAAACGAAAAGCGGGAATCCGTTCGAAGGTGATTGGCTCGCCGTCGTAACTGAGCTTCTCCGGGATCGACCAGGACAGATATGCTCCAATGGTGCCGCTGACCGCGACGAGGATGAAAAATCCCCACACAATCCATTCAAGGGGCGCGTCGGGCAGCGAGAAACCGGTGTGAAGCGCAAAGGCGGCAATGATGAAATAGCCGGTATAGATATGCGCCCGCAGCCAGCTCGCCGCCCGGCCCAGCGGCAACGCCGGCAGTGTCTTGCGAATGTGCAAGACGAGTTGGACAATCATCGCGGCGCACAGCACCCAGCCGTCGAAATATCTTGGATCACGAAGGGCGGCGTCGTAGGCCCCGGCCGCCCAGTACAGAACCATGACTGCGAAGAGCGTGGCGGCCGCGTTTTGAATGATACCACGCATGGCTATCGCGCATGTTTCAGCCAATCGGCCAGTGTCCGGGAATCCTTGATATCGACGCGTATCAGAGCGTCGTGCGGGCAGGCCCGCTGGCATGCGGGGCCGCCGCTTTGCGTGACGCAGAAGTCGCACTTGGTCGCCCGAAGGACATGCGCGCCGTCTTCGCCGATATGGAAAGCGCCATCGGAATTCCTAACCTCCTCCATTTGGATGTTGCCATAGGGGCAGGCCGCTGAGCAGGTGCCGCAGCCGACGCAGGTTGCATCGTCGATAACGACCGAGCCGGTGTCGGAGTTGCGGTGAATTGCGCCCGTCGGGCAATCGATCAGACAGACCGGATCGATACAGTGCATGCAGGCATTGGCGATTATCAGATTGTTATGGGTCGGACCATGACGGACAAATCGGGGAATATTGTCGTGCGTGGCGGCGCAGGCGCGCACGCAATCGTCGCAATTCACGCAGCGGTCCCTGTCTATTACCATCGCCCGGGTACCATTTATGAACCGGTTGTCGAGCGAAAAGTCGAGCATCGGCCCGGGTGTGCCGGCGCCATTCAAGCATTGCTCTGCGATGGACGGACGGAACCGTCCGGCGTGGGGCAGTGCGGGCAGTAAAACAGCCTCGAAGACCTTCATCGGGATCGCGATCGCGTCCAGATAACCTATCGCACGCAAGGAATGCAGCGCGCATCTCGGGCTCTTGTTTCGCCGGCTTTGCAGGAATTCAGTCAGGCCGAAGACCGCGCCTCGCTCCAGATAGCCGACTGTTTGCTCGCCTCTATTGAACGTCTCGCTCAACCGGGCGAAGCCCGCGCCAATGACCAGCACATCATCGAGATAGTCGCCCTGTTCCAGGATCACGGGCTCGTGCCCGGCGTCTGGCGCGCCGTTTCCGGCGCGCTTGAAATCATGGGTCCAGCCAAATCTTCCAAAGCTTTTGAAATGCGAGGATTCGGCGACGATTTTCAGGGTTTCCGGGTCGATCCGGTCGAACAGCGGGCATTGTCTCAAGCCGTTCTCAAGCGCGCGCTGGCGATACAGGCCATCGACATAATTCCGGAAAGCGTCGGACCAGTGCCGCAGGTCGCGGATTCCGGGCCACCGGATCTCCAGCAGCAGGGTATTATCGGTATCGGCGAAGACCGTAGCCGTTCGAGCTGAGCGCGTCAGGGCCTCAAGCTCTCCAAATATGCCGTTGGAACCCAACTGGAGTGTTGGGTATTTCGCGACCAGCCGGTCGGTTTTGTTCAGACGCGGTTCCGTTCCGCCGGCCTTGGCTGACGACCTTCGAAACCAGTTGTGAAGTGGCGATTTCCAAGTGGTGGCTTCATGCCTTTTCAGGGCATCTTCACCCTCGCTGGTCAACAATCCTCGGACACTGCCGCTCAGAATGGTGTACAGCGATGTGCCGAAACTGCCTTTTCGGTACAGGATATCGCCGCGCGTGAATTTCAGAATGCGACTGTCATTGGTAATTATGTCGCGGAGCGAAAGGTCGTCCGGGAAGTCGCGGGCGTCGATGCCCGACAAGACCGGCAGACAGAGAATCTGGTCCACAAGATCCTGCCGCAAGGGATCGCCGGCAAGAGGCTGGTCCCAGCGGCGAGGACGTCTGACAAGCTGAACCTGGCCCAATCGTTTCTTCCCCCTGAATTCATTGTGACAGGCACTCGCGTATATTGAGATTTTAAGCGCGGCTATGTTGTTTGTTGGGCGCGATTGCGCGGTTGCCAAGGTTATTGATTGGCAAAATTATGCCGATAACGCGCTTTGGCGCTGCGGGGCGTGAAAGCACGCAGGCAGAACCGCTCGCCGGACCTCTATTTGACCGGTTTACCCTTGTATTTGTTGCCTCCCGGGATCATCGGATCCAGGGCGGCCAAAGTGCTGCCATTATATTTCCCGATCACTGCCAGGGCCTGCAGCGCGATATTGTCGGCGGCGGCTGTCAATGCCGCATTGTTTTCCAGTTTTAGGCCGGCGGAATGGCCCAGCTTTACGATTTCGGCGATCTCCGGCACGGACGGCACCGCCTTTGCCGCCAAAGCCAGTTTTTTTCGGGCCGCATCGGCGCGCCGCGCCATTCTGAACGCGTAGGTTTTTCGTACCGTGGCGAGCCCCACCGCGCGCAGAGCGGTCTCAAGTTCGACGGTAAGACCAATGACATACAGAATCCGCTTTCGTTCGGCCTTTGCCTCCGGGTTGGATTTGCCTTTGCTGTGCCACAGATTGTGCCGCACTTCACCTTGCGACCATGAGACAAGTTCAAACGGGCTGCCGGCGGGATGCCCTCCCACATTGACCAGTTTTTCCTGCGGCACGACGTGACAGCCAAAGCAATTCTTCGCCAGCTTGTACACTGCCGCGGGCCGGATCATGCCGAGCGATTCGGATTTCTCCCAGCGTGCCGCAGCCTCCGCCTTTGACTCCGTTTTCTCGGTTTTTCCGGAAAACTCGCTATGCGTCTTTATCCAGTCGTTGCCGACAGAATGACAGGATTCACAGGATATTCCGGCGATCGGTTTTTTCTTTTTCCCCGCACCCTTGGTCGTGAAGTGGCAACCCAGACACAGGCTTTGCGACTTGATCCTCTTGATTTTCAGCCGATCGGCTATGGCGCGGGCTTCCTTGCTCCGCGGCATGTCGCGAAAGGTCGAAAAATGGTGCGTTCCCTTCCAGACTTCCGTCTCCTCCTTGTGACATTCGGCACAGGCATTGGGGCCGACGGTCTTGTTCGCGTCGGCTGCTGTTGCGACTGCGTATGCAGAGAGGAAAATGGCGGCTGCGAACCCGGCGGTGACCGCCAGGATGGCCTTCATCGCAGCGTTGCCTTCACCTTGATCAACTGAAGCAGGCATGAGTAGGAATCCCATGTATCGTTACCAACTGGATAGCGGCGATGGTTTATCCTTGGATGTTCGGTTACGGGCTTGGCGGATTGCCGATCAGCCGATCAGCCTATCCGCCAAGCAGCCGCAACCTGGCGCGGGGCAGCCAGCTTGTGCAGGTGCAGGGACAATTGCTCCGCGCCAAAAAGATTCAGCGAAACCCGTGACTTCAATTATTGAGTAGATAGCCAGGCGCGCGTTTGTTCCGCCCGGCGCACTCCAGCGCCTGATCGGCGGCGATGGGCCAACTCTTGCATTACACTACTCCCTCCAGGTCGGCATCATCACGCTGGTAAACCAGATGTTCCGACATGTTCTGCGACGGGCAATGCGCTCGGGTCACCCAATGCCGGTTTCTCCAGATAGGACCATCCTGATCTGGTAAAAATGACCCGACAGCCGTCAACAGAGACTGCTCCCAAAACGCATATTTCATCGCAGTGGCTTGTTCCCGCCACATGCGAAAACCCTATTGGATGAATGTGGCATCAAGCCGACCCAACTGCGGCAGCCGGGCGCAAAAATGAGACCTCGGCGGAAGCAGGATCAGTCCAATTCCGCCTGCGGCGCGTGCTCAGCTTGCTTTCTTGAAGCGGGTGACGTCGCCGGCCAGGCAATAGCCGATGCCATGTATGGTCTTGATGTAGGTGGGTTGGGCCGCGTCGGGCTCAATTTTCTTGCGCAGCCGCATGATGTGTACGTCGATGGACCGGTCGCCCACATGAATCGAGGGTCCGCGAACGAGGTCGAGCAGTTGATCACGGCTCAGGACGGTGCGCGGCTGGGCGACGAAAGTCTGCAGAATGTCGAACTCGGTGCTGGTCAACCCAGGATCCACTCCAGTGTCCTGATGCACGAGCGTCCGGGCCCCCGTATTCATGATCCACGATCCGAACTGCAGCAGCGTATGGCCCGGATCCGCCGACCGGCTGGCCAACTGCTTCAGTTTGGTGCGCCTGAGTACGCTGCGAATGCGTGCGGCCAGCTCGCGTGCCTCGAACGGTTTGGTAATATAGTCGTCGGCGCCAAATTCGAGCCCAAAAACCCGATCAATGACTTCGTCACGTACGGTCAGAAGGATGATGGGCAGGTCCGAACTGAGGCGGATCTCGCGCATCAGCTGGAACCCATCGGTGTCGGGCAGACCGATATCCATGACGCAGAGATCGATCTGCTGGTCTTCCAGAACTTTTCGTGTCTCGCGTCCTGTTGCGGCGCAGACGGCATCGAATCCCTGCTTTTCGAGATAGCGCGTCAAGAATGAAGTGATCTGCCGATCATCGTCGACAACAAGAACACGGCCACTCATAACCTGCCTCAATTGAACTCGAACATAGCCGTCAGTTTCTCGTGGCAATTATAGCGCGGCTAATTAGACGCGCGACAATAAACAGGTTGCCAGAACTGCCAGCCTCCAACAACCTTGATCATAATGGGTCGAGGCTATTTGCTCTACCTTTCATTAGGATCGGGAGCCAAAAAGCATGAGCACACAGGTCTTGTCGGGTCGGGCAATGCCGTTTCGCCTGGTCCTGTCCGGCATCGGCGCCGCTATATTGTTGGCCGCAACCGTCCTGTCGGGCCTTTACCTGGGCATTGAGACCCGGGATCGCTTCAGGAGCATTGACCAGAATTGGCGGCAATACGCATCCGAAGCCGATCGCCGCGGCGAACTGCTCAGCCGCATCAGGGGCCTTCTGGGCTACGGTGGCATAATCCACAACTTCAAGAATTATGTGCTGCGGCAGGACGAGAGTTATCTTGCCCGGGTCCAGGCCCAATTCACGGAATTCAAGGAGACCGTCACTGAATACAGAGCAAGTCAGGCGACGCCGGAGGAGTTGTCCGCGCTGCGTGTCATCGAGCAGACCATGAGCCGGTATGAATCCAAGATCCCCATCGCCATGAGAGCCGCCGCCGAAAACTGGGCTGCCGTGCAAACGGACGGCCTTGTGAAGGTCGACGACACGGACGCCATAGGTGCGCTCCAAGCCCTCGACGCCTATTGGCGCGATAAACGGCATAGCAATACGAATGCGATCGCCGGATCGGTCGTCGAAGGCCAGCACCTGGTGGCGACAGGCTTCCGCTTCCTTGCGGGCCTCGCGCTGGTTGCGCTCATAATTTATGGCTTGTTCTATGTGCTGCAGGCCGAGCTTCGCAGGACGGTCAGGCTGCTGTCGAACGAATTGACCGAGCGAAAGGCGGCCGAGCATGTGGCCAAGAAATTCTCGCAGGCAGTCGAACAAAGTCCAGCCACCATCGTCATCACCGGCACTGACGGTCTGATTGAATATGTGAACCGCAAATTCAGCCAGATTTCGGGCTATCAGCCGAAGGAGGTGCTTGGCCGCACGCCAAGCCTGCTGCAATCGGGCGAGACATCGCGTGACGTCTATTTCGAACTCAAACAGCGTATCGCGCATGGCGAGGAGTGGCGTGGCGTTTTTCGCAACCGGAAAAAGGATGGAGAATCCTACTGGGCGCAGACCACCATACTGCCGCTGCGCGACGAAGAAGGAGAGATCACCCACTATATTGGAATTGGCGAGGATATTACCGAGCGGCGCAACGCGCACGAGCAGATTCAACGGGCGCAGAAAATGGAAGCCGTAGGTCTGCTCGCCAGCGGGCTAGCGCATGATTTCAACAATGTTCTGACCACAATCCTCGGCAACGCGCATCTTGCCCTTCTGGATACGCCCAAGAATGGACGGCTGCGGGAGGAGCTTGAGCAGATCGAGGTTGCCGCCAAGCGTGCGGGCAGTCTCGTGGCTCAGATCCTGGCGTTCGCCCGGCGCCAGCCGGCCGATCCGGTGCCGATCCGTTTGGCGGATGCGGTTATGGAGGTCAGCCGGCTCATGCGCGCCTCTATACCTTCAAACATCGCGATCGAATGCGGTGCCGACAAGGCGAACCTGTCGGTCTTGGCCGATCCGACCCGGCTGCATCAGGTGATCATGAATCTGTGCTCGAACGCGGCCGAGGCAATCGGCGCGGATCGTGGCACGATCCGGTTGCGTATCGAGCGCCTCCAGCCGAATGGAAGTCAGCGCCCCCGCGTT
>JAJFHO010000241.1 GCA_021775575.1 Hyphomicrobiales bacterium | reverse complement strand
TAGCGGGTTTCGCAAATCTCATCCCACAGATCGACGAAGGCGCGCATCTTGCACATCTCCGTCACGAAACGCAGCCCGGCATTGACGAAGAACGATATGCGCCCGACGACGTGAGGAAAATCTTCATCCGTGACCTCGCCGCTCGCCTTCACCGTATCGAGCACGGCAATCGCCGTCGCCAGCGCATAGGATAGCTCCTGCACCGGCGTCGCGCCCGCTTCCTGCAAATGGTAGGAGCAGACATTGGTCGGGTTCCATTTCGGGATGTGGGAGTAGGCGTAGCAGATCACATCCTTGATGAGCCGCAAGGACGGCTCCGGCGGGAACACATAGGTGCCGCGCGAGAGATATTCCTTGATGAGGTCGTTCTGCACCGTGCCGGTGAGTTTGGTCACATCCGCGCCCTGATCCTCCGCCGCCGCCACATAGAGCGCCAGCAGCCAGGGCGCGGTAGCGTTGATCGTCATGGAGGTGTTCATCTGCTCAAGCGGAATGCCCTCGAACAGCTTTTCCATGTCGCCCAGATGGGAGATCGGCACGCCGACCTTGCCAACCTCGCCGCGCGCCAGGATATGGTCGCAGTCGTAGCCCGTTTGCGTCGGCAGATCGAAAGCGACGGACAAGCCCGTCTGTCCTGCGGCGAGGTTCTTGCGGTAGAGCGCGTTGGAGGCCTCGGCCGTCGAATGGCCCGAATAGGTGCGGATCAGCCAGGGGCGGTCGCGTTGTGTTTCCTGTCCCACCGGCTAGCTCCCTTGTGCCTTGGGCGGCGCATACAGGGCGAAAGCTTCCTCGCCCGTCATCATCGTCGTCTTGTTGGCGAAATCGTACCAGGCAGGCTTCTCGTCGATAAAAATCTGGCTTTTCATCGTGAGCCCGCTCTGGTCGTCGAGCGCGCCCGCGCAGAGAATAACCTGGCCGGAATCGACAATCCGATAAAACAGGTTCGACCCGCAGGCGCCGCAAAAGGCGCGTTCCGCCCATTCCGACGAACGATAGCGGACAATATCCTCCTCGCCTTCGAATTCGATCTCCTTGTCGCATTCGATGGCAAAGGCTGGCCCGCCCGACCAGCGCCGGCACATGGCGCAATGGCAAACGCCGACCTCGTGAACCGGCTCGGCAAGGCAGAAACGCACCTTGCCGCACAAACAGCCGCCGGTCGGTCCTGTTTCACTGCTCATGCATCATCCTCCCACGCTCTGAGACCAATTCGATATTGCATTGCAAAACTTTTATTGCATTGCCGCATATTTTGCACAAGAATTGTGCGCGAGGGCAACAGAACATTGCACAACATTGCGTCGGGGGGCTGGAGCCTGATGGCGCGCTTTGGAGAATAAGTAATGAGCGAACCGGCATTGGCGGAGGTCCCGAAGGCTTCCGGCGACTACAAGGACCTTTACGATATCGGCGAGATTCCCCCCCTGGGGCATGTGCCGAAAAACATGCACGCATGGGTGATCCGCCAGGACCGGCATGGGCCTCCGGACACGGCGATGCAGCTTGAGGTTATCCCCACATGGGAACTCGATAGCCACGACGTGCTGGTGATGGTGATGGCGGCGGGCGTCAACTACAACGGCATCTGGGCAGCACTCGGCGAGCCGATCTCCCCTCTCGACGGCCACAAGAACCCGTATCACATCGCCGGTTCGGACGCGTCGGGCATTGTCTGGGCGGTCGGCTCCAAGGTGAACAACTGGAAGGTGGGCGACGAGGTCGTGGTCCACTGCAACCAGGATGAGGGCGACGATGAGGAGTGCAACGGCGGCGACCCGATGCTTTCTCCCACCCAGCGCATCTGGGGCTATGAGACGCCGGACGGCTCCTTCGCCCAGTTCACCCGCGTGCAGGCGCAGCAGCTCATGCCGCGCCCGCAGCACCTGACCTGGGAGGAGAGCGCCTGCTACACCCTGACGCTTGCCACCGCCTACCGAATGCTGTTCGGCCACCGCCCGCATATCCTCAGGCCCGGCCACAACGTGCTTGTATGGGGCGCTTCGGGCGGGCTTGGCTCGATGGCGGTGCAGATTTGCGCCACCGCCGGCGCCAACGCCGTCGGCGTGATCTCCGAAGACGACAAGCGCGAATTCGTCATGTCGCTCGGCGCCAAGGGCGTCATCAACCGCAAGGATTTCGACTGCTGGGGCGAGCTTCCGGAAGTGAATTCGGACGAATACAAGGAGTGGTTCGGCGGGGTGCGAAAATTCGGCAAGGCGATCTGGGACATCACCGGCAAGGGCAACAATGTCGACTTCGTGTTCGAACATCCGGGTCAGGCGACATTTCCCGTCTCCACCTTTGTCGTCAAGCGCGGCGGCATGGTCGTCATCTGCGCCGGCACGACCGGGTACAAGCTGACCATGGACGCACGCTATGTCTGGATGCACCAGAAGCGTATCCAGGGCTCCCACTTCGCGCATCTCAAGCAGGCCAGTCAGGCCAACAAGCTGGTCATCGAGCGGCGTATCGACCCCTGCATGTCGGAGGTTTATTCCTGGGCCCAGATCCCCAAGGCACATATGACCATGTGGAAGAACAAGCACCGCCCCGGCAACATGGCCGTGCTGGTCAATGCGCCGGTAACGGGTTTGCGCACCTTTGAAGATGCGGTCGAGACCGCGGCGGACGGTACCGAGGCAGCCTGACGTGTCGCGCCGGGTTTTGCGGGCGGTATGACGACAGACAGATCTTCCGGCGCGGCTCAACTGGAACAGGCCGTGCGCCATGAGATCGAGGCGGTTCACCGCTTTATCTCGGCGTGGTTTCGCGGCGAGATACCAGCTGATGGCAACCGCTTCGAGACCATGCTGGCTGCGCGGTGCGCGCCAGAGCTGGTCAATATTCAACCCTCGGGGCAGGCGCTGACCCGCGACGATCTGTTGGCGTCAATCCGCAAGGGCCACGGCACCAATCCGGCCTTCCAGATCGACATTCGCAACGTCCAGGTTCGCGCGCCAATAGCGGAGGGTGCGATTGTGCTTGCGACCTATACGGAACTGCAGACCGGCGCACTCAACACAAACCCGCCGGACAACGCCCGAATCTCGACAGTGCTGCTGCGGCGGGAGCCGGAGGCTGACCGGTTCGCCTGGCTGCACATTCACGAAACCGCGACCAGTCTGGACTAACCCAGGCCTGTCACAAGCAGGACCGGCGGCGGGGCCGATACGGCCCGACAATCACGGCCGGTTCAGCGGGTCCTGCTGTGTCGTATCTTTCGACCGCGGCGCCATTGCCACGCCGGCGCACAAACCGAGAATGAACCAGCCTACGCGCTGATACATCAGCTCGTGCGCCAGCGACATGACCGCCCAGACGGCCAGGATGGTCAACCCGGCAAGCATCAGCTTGGCGCGGCGGGGATTGCCGGGCCCGAAGCCCTTCCACCCCCGGTACAGGAATATGCCGAGCCCGGCGAACAGGCACGTAAAGACCGCCAGGCCGACCATGCCGAATTCGGTCAGCAGCCAGAGCGGGGTCATGTGGATTTGCATAGCGGCGGAAGGATCGCTGGCGCGCGCCTCCTGAAGGAAGCGTCCGAGCCCAATCCCGAAAACCGGATGCTCCAGCCATAGCGAAATCGCTTTGGCGTTCGCCTCCAGGCGCGAGCCCAGGCTGAGCTGATAGAGGTAGCTCAGCCCGTCGGCCTTGCCGCCAACGATCGCCATCAGCTTGTCGCCAACGTCAAACCCGCCGATCCTCTTCAGCAGATCGGGGAAGAAATGGGCAAGCGTCCGGTTCGACGCATCGGGGAGGGCGTAAAATCCGAGCGCGGCGAGGGATATTCTGAACAGCGCATAGGGTTGCCGCCGCCAGAGCAGGACCATCGCGGCGACGAGCAGGAGGCCGGCCAGCGCGGCAACCGAACGCGTAAACAGCGCGCCGGCGCAAAGCAGTCCCGTCAGCAATTCCCCGCCGGCGAACCAACGCCGGCCCGCCGGGATGGTTTCACCGCACAGCACGGTGAGAATGACACCGCAGATCAACGCGAAGCCAAAGGCGTTGGGGTTCGCGCTGAGCCCGGAAAAACGCGGTGTATATATCCCGGGCCACAAAATCCCTACCGCGCTAAGAGCAATAAAGGCCAGTGTCAGGAGCGCCAGTGCAAGTGTGAAGACGCGGATAAAGACAGCCGGCACTTTTTCCGGGTCCGCGCCGGCCAGGACAGCGCCGACAAGCGCGTAATACAGCAAAGCGTACCATCCGGCATATTTCGCCAAGGCCCAGCCGCCGGGCGTCGCGGAACGCTCCAGTCCGGCCGCCAGACCATAGGTCATGACCAGGCAGGCGGCGCCGGCGGGCAGAAGCCAGTAGAAACTGGAGCGCCGCAATAACCTGCCGCGCTGTCTGAGCGCGAACACCACCGCCAGCGGAAACAGCAGGACGGCCGCGATATCGGAAAGGCTGAGCCGTATCGGCAGGCCGCCCACGTCGAGATTTGGCTGAATATTCAGCGTCAATGCCAAAACCGCCGCCGCCGCGGCGCCCAGCAGACCCGGCGCGTCAGTTGGCCTTCGGCGCGGCGCGGTCAATTCAGGCCTCCCGCAACTCCGGTTCCTGGCGCCTGGCGGGTCAGCGGATTACTGTCGATTGCGGTACGGCGCGGCGCTCATGAGGGCGGATAGCCCGCCAAGCGTCGCCGAGACGAGCAGACCGGCAAGGCCATATGACACCGACAGGGCAATGGCGGATTCCGGCGGTATGGTGAAAATCGACAGGCCGGCGACCATCATGCCTTCGCGCACGCCCCAACCGCCGACGCTGATCGGAAGCGCGGAGACGAAGGCGACGACCGGCATGACCGAAAGGAAGAACAGCGGATTAATGTCCAGCCCCATGCCTCCCGCCAGCATCGCCATCCCGCCAAAGCCGAGAAGCACTACGCCGGCGCTCGAAACCGCCAGCACGAGCACGGCGCCGCCCGAGGAAAATGCGGACCAGAGGCGGGCCGCGAAATCGCGTATGACGGCATAGCGGATGACCAAGAGAGCGCCCGCCGCCGCCACGGCAATCGAAATGGCGACGGCATAGCCGGCGATATGGGTCGGCGGCGCGGCCGTCAGATGATCCTCGAAATAGGGAAAGGCCAGCGGAAGGCCCGCCGCGCCGCAGATCGCCAGGCCGGCCATTGCGGCAATCCGCTCGGCTGTCAGCACCGCCAAGGCGCCGGCCAGCGCCGATCCGGACCGGAGCAGCAGGACAGCACGCACCGATATGCCGGCAATCGAGGTCACGAGAAACAGGTTGGCAAGCGTGCCCGCGCCATAGACGGAAAGTCCGGAACGCCACCCAATGTCGAGATTCTGCCGGCTGAGGATATACATCCAGCGAAGCGCGGCGAGCGCAAACTGGGCGGCGAAACAAGCGATCGCCACCGCCGCGAAGCCGGCATCGATCCGCGCCATGTTCGCGATAATGCCGGAAAAATCGAACCAGATGAAAAGCAGGATGAGCAACGAGAGCCCGACGCAGACCTGCAGCCGGCCACGGGTGACGAATGAGCGAGCGGAGCGTGGCGGCGCCAAGGCCAGTCGCGTCAATTGTAACGGGGAGCCATGCGTCGCTTCTGATAGGCTCATTTTGGACCTTTTGCCGTTCGTGTCATGGACGCGCGGATACACCGACGCACCGGCGAGACGAGAGACAAAACCGGATGGGAAACCCGCGGTCCTTGGAATTGCGCAAAGGGAGTTCAGTCCGCTGCTATCCCCTGCGACAGCTTAGGCCCGAAGATGGTTAACAGATGCTTAACGCGGCGCTGCCCCTGATCCGCCGAAAGCTTTGATTGCAGTGCTGCAATATTCGGTTATGCTGCGCCGCACCAATTTCAGGGAACCGGGAAATGGAGCGACCCATGGCGCTTGCGGCAGACACTATTAAATCCACCGACGATCTGATCCTCGGCGGCCTGACGGCGCGGCTTGCGCAGGCCGCCGAGGCGTCCGGTGCAATGCTGGCCAAGGCGGTAACGGCGACCGCGGCGGCGGTGACACAGGCCGGAAAGCTGTCTTCGCAAGCGCTCGAACGCGAGCAACATGGCGTGCACGGCCTCGCCTGGGCGGCAACCTACAGCCAAGCGCTGCGCGAGATGGCGGATTATGCCGCGCGCATGGAAAATGAGGGCCGTCTCGGCGAACTCGAGGCGCTCCTGACCCAGGCCGCCTTCGGATCCTACCTCGCCCAGCTTGCCGGCGGCATCGCGATGAGCCAGGGCGAGATGGTGCATCCGCACGAGCTGGGCCTGACGCCCGGCGACACCCAGGCCCTTCTGGATGGCGCGCCCGGTGATCTGATCACGCGGGGCAACTCGGTTCGCGTGCGGGCGCGGATTGCCGAGCTGATCGCCGAACGCGAGGGTTCGTCCACCTTCGGCGACACCGGGCTCGACGAAACTTACGAGGCGATGCGCGATGAAATGCGCCGCTTCTCCGACGCCGAAGTGGTTCCGCACGCCCATGAATGGCATCTCGCCAACGCCTATATTCCGATGGAGGTCATCGACAAGATGGCCGAACTCGGCGTCTTCGGCCTGACCATCCCGGAAGAATTCGGCGGACTGGGTCTCGGCAAGGAAAGCATGTGCGTCGTCTCCGAGGAACTCTCCCGCGGTTATATCGGCGTCGGCTCGCTCGGCACCCGCTCGGAGATCGCCGCGGAGCTGATCCTGCTCGCCGGCACCGACGCCCAGAAGCAGAAATGGCTGCCCGTCCTGGCCTCCGGCGAATGCATCCCGACCGCGGTCTTCACCGAACCCAATACCGGCTCCGACCTGGCATCGCTCAAGACCCGCGCGGTGAAGCAGGGCGACGGCTATGCAATCACCGGCCAGAAGACCTGGATCACCCATCCCGTGCGCGCCGATTTAATGACCCTGCTCGCCCGCACCAACCCGGATGAGAAAGGCTATCGCGGCCTGTCCATGTTCCTCGCCGAAAAACCGCGCGGCGCCGACGCCGACCCGTTCCCGGCGGAAGGGATCACCGGCGGCGAGATCGAGGTGCTCGGCTATCGCGGCATGAAGGAGTTCGACATTTCCTTCGACGGCTTCAAGGTGCCGGCGGAAAATCTGCTGGGGGAGCGCGAAGGCGAGGGCTTCAAGCAGCTCATGGCGACATTCGAGGCGGCGCGTATCCAGACCGCGGCGCGGGCCATCGGCGTCGCCCAGAATGCACTCGAACTGGGACTGCGCTACGCGTGCGAGCGCCAGCAATTCGGCAAGCCTCTTTACGCCTTCCCGCGGGTCTCCGACAAGATCGTGACGATGGCCATGGAAATCATGATCGCGCGCCAGCTCACCTATGCGGCGGCGCGCAAGAAGGACGCCGGCAAACGCTGCGATCTGGAGGCCGGAATGGCCAAGCTGCTGGGCGCCAGGGTCGCCTGGGCGGCCGCCGACAACGCATTGCAAATCCACGGCGGCAACGGCTTCGCGCTGGAATATCCGGTCTCCCGCGTGCTGTGCGACGCGCGCATACTGTCGATCTTCGAGGGGGCGGCGGAGATTCAGGCGAATGTCATCGCCAGGCGGATTTTAGAGGGCTAGACGGGATCAAGCGGCTCCGCCGACCGCCATCGCTTCGGGCGGGAAATAGCGTTCGGCGATCTGTTCGGCCGGAAGCGGTCTACTGTAATAATAGCCCTGTATCTCGGAATAGCCCTCCTGCCGGACCATGTTCAGCTGCTCTTGCGTCTCAACACCTTCAGCTGTCGTCGTCATGCCGAGACTGTTGCCGAGCGAGGCTACCGCCCGCACGATCGCCAGAACCTCGTCGGCGTCGGCGTCATTGGTGAGATCGCGCACAAAGGACCCGTCGAGCTTGATCTTGTCGAAGGGGAATGAGCGCAGATAAGAAAGTGACGAATAGCCGGTGCCGAAATCGTCCATGGCGATCCGAACACCGAGATTGCGCAGCATATGGAGCATTTCGAGCGTGGCGTCGCTGTCGGCAAGCAGCACCGATTCCGTAATCTCCAATTCCAGCCGCTGTGCCGCCAGGCCCGACCGGGACAGGGCATGCATCACGCTGCCGACTATATTGGCATTCTTGAACTGGGCGGCGGAGACATTGACCGCGACGCGGACGGGGTCCGGCCAGTTCATCGCCTCCTCGCAGGCCTGCCGGATTACGAACTTGCCCAAGGCGACGATCAGGCCGGATTCTTCAGCCAGCGGAATGAATTCCGCGGGCGACATCAGGCCATGCTCGGGATGCTCCCAGCGCAGGAGCGCTTCGAAACCGCAAATCTCTTCCGTTTTGGCATCGACCAGCGGCTGATAATGAACTTTGAATTGATCCTCGCCGATGGCCTTGCGCATATCGAGCTCGAGCTCGCGGCGGCCCGCCATCCGCGCGTCAAGGCCGCTCTCGAAAAACCGGTAAATGCCGTTGCCGTCACCCTTCGCCTGATGTAGGGCGAGATCGGCATTCTTAATGAGCTGGTCTGGATCAAGGCCGTCGCAAGGCGCTACGGCAATGCCGATGCTGACCTCCGCCTCGATCTGGTTGCCGTCCAGTTCGACAAGTTCTTTCATCACCGCGCAGATCAGGCTGGCGAGCACCGTCGCTTGATGGGGCTGGTTGTCGCTGGCCTGAACGACGGCGAATTCATCGCCGCCAAGGCGCGCGACCATGTCTCCGGCTTTCAGGCATTTGCGCAGGCGTTCGCCGACCAATCGGAGCAGCTTGTCGCCGGCCGCGTGACCGAGCGTATCATTCACACTCTTGAAGTGGTCGATGTCGAGATGCAGGATCGCAAATTTTTCGGCGCCGGTCCGTGACTCGAGTCGCGATGCAATATCGTTGCGAAACTGGCGCCGGTTCGGAAGATCGGTAACAGGATCGAAATTCTCCATATAGGCGATCTGTTTCTCGACCTTTTGGAGCTCGGTAATGTCTTCATGGGTCGTAAGCCAGCCGCCGTCGGGCAACGGCTTGTGGCTGAGCGACAGCACGCGCCCGTCGGGAAGCTCGTGAATATCGAGCGATTCCTCGCCCGCAGCTACACAGGCGAGCCTTTTCTGGATATAGGCCCCTGGATCACCGCCGGCGTAGAGGCCATTGGCAATTCTGGCTTGGAGTATTTCGCGCAGGTTCATCCCCGGTTTCACCCTGTCGGGATGCAGCGCATACAGGCGCGCAAACTGATCGTTGGCGACGATCAACCGCTGGTCGGCGTCAAACCGGCAAAAGCCCTGCGACATGTTCTGCAGGACTTCGTTTAGATGACTGTGATGCGCGCGAACTCTGGCGTCGGCATGGTCCTTGTCGCGAGCACGTTGGCGAAACGCCATCACCGGCCCGAAGAAAGCGGCCGCAGACAGACCGAGGATCATAATAATCTCGGTGACCGGATCATCCCCCGCGGCATTGGTTGCAATGCCGTACGCACAGGCGGTGACAATGCATCCGACTGCAAAAATTACCAAAAACTCGCGAAGACCACGCCGATCTGGCAAGCCGTCCATAATGTCCCCCAAAATTTGCAGGGACATCATCGGCCATACGCCATTTTCGATCCGTTAACAGGGCGGAGTGAACATATCTTTGGTTAACGAATTTTTGTCCGTAAGACGGCGGAATCCAGCCAATTCCCATGGCATGAGTACCAGTGATGCGAACCGCGAAAGCAAGTGCGCGCTATGACGGAAAGCCGAGCCGTCCGAACCCGGGCAGCTTGAGCGCCGGATGGCGAAAATCGAGCCCGACGACCGCGCCGAGAATATTGACCTCGAACCCTTCAATCCAGCCAAGCATCACCCCGGCATAGCCGCCCAGCGACAGACGGAACCCGGTGCCCGACGGCGTAAGTCCGGCCCAGCTTCCATCATGCGGAAAGTCCTTGCCAATCGCGGTGGGGGGCAGCGTCGCCGCGAGTTCGGGAACCGCCGCCAGCACGGCGGCGACAAATGTGTTTGAATTCGGCCCGGGCCAAACCCGATAGTCGCCGCGCCGATTATATTCATACGCCCGGATGCCGGCGCGAATTTTGGGGATTGCCAACCGCGCCTGTTCCCCCGTCGACTCGTAAACCAAATGGGGTTCGTTGGAATACCAGCGCCCGTCGGGCGCGTAGTTGTTGCGGCGCACCGGCGTGCCCCAACCGACCTTGTCCCATCTCTCATAGGAGCGCGCGCCGGGTTCTTTGAGGACAATCCAGCTATGGGTCGCGAAAACACCTTTCCACCGCCCGGTGCGGGCGGAATATATCCGCACCATCGCCGGCTTGTGGAGGAAGGCGCGGGGAAGCGTTTTCGTGCTCGACCAATCCGCCGTATGCCAGCTCTTCGCATGGTCCTGGCTCCACCACACCGCCCCATGCAGGGCGAGCGGGGTGGCGATCAGAAGCAGAAACGCGATGAACAGCATCCGGATGAAACCCATGCATTTACTCCGATGCGAACGGCCGGGACGATTATCAGAACCGGTGCGCCAACCGCGCAAATAACATTGATACACAATTCCTGGTCACGATTTTGACACGAGACTGCCTAAACTGTCGGAGGCCGGTGCGAGACGCAAACAGGACGAGATGCCATGATCACGAAATCCGCCAGGACGCTATTTGCGGCTGCACTCTTTTTGGCCCCGTTTTTTGCCGTAACGCCGGAACCGGCGCGGGCAGACGCCAAACTCGCCATCGAGCTTGCCTTGTCCTGCAACAAGGAATTGAAAAGCTATTGCAGCAACGTCACCGTCGGCGGCGGACGAAAACTGGCCTGCCTGTTCGCCTATAACGACCAGCTCGGCTTTCTGTGCGAACGCGCCATGCTGAAAGCGGGCGCAGCGCTCGAACAGGCGATCGTCGGCCTCAACAGGGCGGCCCACAATTGCGCCGGGGATATTGAGCGCTACTGCGCCCGGGCGGCACCGGGTCAGGGGCGCGTCGCGATGTGCCTGACAGCGCATGAGCCCTCGCTGAGCCCGATTTGCGCGGCAAGCCTGGATACGCTCCGGCACGGACGCCGGTAGGGCGCGGCGCTCCGCCTCCCCATGCAACTGGCGGCGCCCTTCCCTCATTGGTGCTTTCCGGGTAAACCCCGCGGGTGATGAGCGAGCGGACAATACTCATAACAGGCTGTTCTTCCGGGATCGGGGAGGCCTGCGCGCTTGGCATGAAGGCGCGCGGCTGGCGGGTTTTCGCGACGGCGCGCAAAAAGCAAGACCTGAAACGGCTCGAACAACAGGGGCTTGACGTATTCTATCTCGACTATTGCGAGGCAAAATCCATCGCGGCGCTTGCCGAGAATGTGCTGGAACGCACCGGCGGCAGCCTCGACGCTCTGTTCAACAATGGCGCCTATGGCCAGCCCGGCGCGGTCGAGGATGTGCCGGTCGAGGCGCTGCGCGACCTGTTCGAGGCGAATTTCTTCGGCTGGCACGATCTCACCAGACGGCTCATTCCGGCGATGCGCGCGCGGGGGAAGGGCCGCATCGTGCAATGCTCCTCCTGCCTCGGTCTGGTCTCCCTGTCCTACCGCGGCGCCTATAACGCGACCAAATTCGCGCTGGAGGGCCTGAGCGACGCCATGCGTCAGGAGCTGGCGGGAAGCGGTGTCCATGTCGTTCTGATCGAGCCGGGGCCGGTCGCAACGCGCTTCCAGGAACATGCGCTCGCCGCCTATAAGGCCAATATCGATCCGGAGCATTCGGTGCATGCGGAAATCTACAAAAAGCGTATGGCGGCGATGGAAAACGGTTCGCCCAACCGCTGGCGCCTGGGCCCCGAAGCGGTTCTGGAAAAGCTCATTCATGCGGTGGAGAGCCCGCGCCCGAAGACCCATTATTTTGTAACCGTGCCAACCTGGTTCCTCGAAATCGTGCGGCGGGCGCTTCCCGCCCGGCTGCGCGACAGGGTTCTGGCGGGGCAGTAGAACGGTCGCCCGGGAAGCGGAGGACAATCCATGGACACTGTCTCAGTCGCCCTGGTGCCGCTTGCGGTCGCTGCGGTCGGCCTGGTCCTTGTTCTCGGCCTGTGGCATATGCTGCGCGGCAGCAGCGCGAACCGTTCGCAGAATTTGATGCGCTGGCGCGTTATTCTCCAGTTCACCGCCGTCTGCCTGGTCATGGCCGCGATCTATTTCACGCAGAAGGGATAACCGAGATGCGCGCGACATATGACCGGGGAATGCTTGACCCCGCCCCCCCTGCCGCTAGGGTGTGAAACCTTTTTCTTAAACGCGGTCGCGCAATGGTCACGCTGAACAGGATTTATACCCGCACCGGGGACAAGGGCTCGACCGCGCTCGGCACGGGCACGCGGGTGCCGAAACATCATACCCGCATCGCCGCCTACGGCACGGTGGACGAGGCCAATTGCGCGATCGGCATCGCACGCACGTGGCTCGGCGGCGGCGACGGCGGCGTCGATGAAATGCTGCTGCGGGTTCAAAACGACATGTTCGATCTGGGCGCGGATTTATGCGCCCCCGACGACGGGGTCGACCGCGGTTATGAACCCTTGCGGATCTCGGAGGCGCAGGTTGCGCGGCTGGAAGCCGAAATAGACGCCATGAACGGCGAGCTCGAACCGCTCAAATCCTTCATCCTGCCCGGCGGCACGCAGGGCGCGGCGGCGCTGCATCTGGCGCGCACCATCGCGAGGCGCGCCGAGCGGCACATGGTCGAGCTTGCGGAAATGAAGGATGAAAGCGTCAGCGAACCGGCGCTGCGCTACATCAACCGCCTTTCCGATTTCCTTTTCGTGGCGGCGCGGTTTACCAACGCGCGCGGCAAGTCCGATATACTCTGGACGCCCGGCGAGAACCGCTGAAAGCAAAGGAATTCGGGTCCGTGTTCGTACCGATTCATGACGCAAATCCGCTGAAGTCGATTCCCTTTCAGTATGTGACGGTGACGATTATCGCGCTGAATGTCATCGCCTACGTCTTTATCGGCACCGATATGATCCCCGAACTCCACCGGCAGGAAGCCGATTTCGCCTTCATACCGGTCGAATTTCTGGAGGGCGCGCATTTGCCCAGCTCCCAGATTCTGTGGCTGGAGGACCCGCTGCCGGTGCCCGAGCAGTTCACCGTAATCTCTTACATGTTTCTGCATGGCGGCTATTTGCATCTGATCGGCAACATGCTGTTTTTGTGGGTGTTCGGCGACAATGTCGAAGACTCGATGGGCCATGTCCGCTTTGTGATGTTCTATCTGATGTGCGGCGTCTTCGCGGCGCTGGCCCATGCCGCCGCGCAGCCCGGGTCCGGCGTTCCGCTCGTCGGCGCAAGCGGCGCCGTCGCCGGAGTAGTCGCCGCCTATCTGATGCTGCATCCGAGAGTAAAGATCTGGGTGCTGGTTCTGTTCCGCATTCCACTGCGCGTGAACGCGGCGTGGGCGCTGGGCTTCTGGATCGCGCTGCAATTCTTCAACGTCCTGGTGGCTGACAAGGACAATGTCGCCTGGTGGGCGCATATTGGCGGTCTTGTCGCCGGCGCGGTGCTGATCTTGTTCATGCGCCGTCCGGGCGTCGTCCTGTTCGACCAGACCAGGGGCGGCGCCTGACAAGGCTGCGAGAGCCGCCGCCGCCCCGATTGGCCCGATACGTCTGTTCACCCATTGATATCGCCCTTTTCACGGATTGACTTGACACAGGGGCGGCAGTACGGTCGCCGCCGCTTTTCGCAACTGCGAAAGGAAGGTTGAAGGGGAGTCGGAACAGATGGCAAGAGGGTGCGCTGCACCATCCCCCACACCGGCCGCCGGGCCGGCCGACGCCCTGGTTAAAATGCGATCTGGAGGGATTTCATGAAGCTCCTCGTGCCCGTCAAGAGGGTCGTCGACTACAACGTCAAGATCCGCGTGAAGCCGGACGGTTCCGGCGTCGATCTCGCCAACGTCAAGATGTCGATGAACCCATTCGACGAGATTGCCATCGAGGAAGCCATCCGCCTGAAGGAAGCCGGAACGGCGGAAGAAATCGTCGCGGTTTCAGTCGGCCCGCAAAAGGCGCAGGAAACCATCCGCACCGCGCTGGCGATGGGAGCGGACCGCGGCATTCTTGTGCAGTGCGACGAGATCGTCGAGCCGCTGGCCGTAGCCAAGATTCTCAAGAATATTGTCGAAGCCGAGCAGCCGGGCCTGGTCATTCTGGGCAAGCAGGCGATCGACGACGATTCGAACCAGACCGGACAGATGCTGGCGGCCATGCTGGGCTGGCCGCAGGGCACTTTTGCATCGAATATCGAGATCGCCGGGGACAAGCTCACGGTGACCAGGGAAGTCGACGGCGGCCTGCAGACGCTCGCCATGAGCATGCCGGCGATCGTCACCGTGGACCTCAGGCTCAATGAGCCGCGCTATGCCTCTCTGCCGAATATCATGAAAGCAAAGAAGAAGCCGCTGGAGGTCAAGACCCCTGGCGATTACGGTGTTGACGTCGCGCCGCGCCTCAAGGTCATCACGACGACCGAGCCGGCGGGCCGCGAAGCCGGAATACGAGTAGAAAGCGCCGCGGAGCTGGTCGCCAAGCTGCAAGACGAAGCGGGAGTGTTGTAATGGGCGTTCTTCTCATCGCCGAACATGACAATGCGCGGGTGAACCCGGCCACGGCGAAGGCGCTGAGCGCCGCGCGCGAAATAGGTGGCGGCGTCGACATTCTGGTCGCGGGCGAGAATTGCAGGGGCGCGGCCGAGGCGGCGGCAAAACTCCAGGGTGTCGGCAAAGTGATTCTCGCCGATGCCCCGCATCTGGCCAATCAGCTGGCGGAAGAGCTTGCCGCGCTGATCGTCTCGCTCGCCGATAATTATGACGCGATCCTCGCACCGGCGACGACGACGGGCAAGAATGTCATGCCGCGCGCCGCCGCACTGCTCGACGTGGCGCAGATATCCGACGTCACGGCCGTGAAGGCGCCCGACACATTCGAGCGCCCGATTTATGCCGGAAACGCTATCCAAACCGTACAATCCACCGACGCCAAGAAGATCATCACCGTGCGCACGACCGCCTTCGCGGCGAGCGAGGAAGGCGGCAGCGCTGCAATCGAAGACGCCGCCGTCCCGGCGCCCGTCGCCATCACCAGTTTTGAAGGGGAAGAGCTGTCAAAGTCGGACCGGCCCGAGCTGACCTCGGCCCGGATCATCATTTCGGGCGGGCGCGGGCTCGGATCGGGGGAGAATTTCGAGAAATTCATCGTGCCCGTGGCCGAAAAGCTGGGCGCAGCCGTCGGCGCCAGCCGCGCGGCTGTGGACGCGGGTTATGTTTCCAACGATTATCAGGTTGGCCAGACCGGCAAGGTCGTAGCGCCGGAGCTATATATCGCGGTCGGCATCTCGGGCGCGATCCAGCATCTTGCGGGCATGAAGGACTCCAAGGTGATCGTTGCGATAAACAAGGATGAGGAAGCGCCGATTTTCCAGATCGCCGACTATGGACTGGTGGCCGATCTGTTCCAGGTGCTTCCCGAACTGGCCGGCGAACTGGAGAAGGCCACCAGCTAGAGCGGTACAGGGCACACTCGAACGCGAGAAAAAAACATGGCTATCAAAACAGTGGGCGTAATCGGCGCCGGACAGATGGGAAACGGTATCGCGCATGTCATCGCGCTGGGAGGGTATGATGTCCTTCTGAACGATATCGATCAGGACAAGGTCAAGACCGCTCTCGCGACCATAAATGGCAACCTATCGCGCCAGGCCGCCTCGGGGAAAATCAGCGAAGAGGACAAGGACAAGGCGTTGAGCCGGATCAAAGCGGCCGCTGACTATGATGCGCTGGGCGACGCCGACCTGGTTATCGAGGCGGCGGTCGAGGATGAGACGGTCAAACGCTCGATCTTCACCGGGCTGTGCGGTTCCCTCAAACCGGAAGCGATGGTCGCAACCAACACATCGTCGATTTCGATCACGCGCCTGGCCGCTTCGACCGACCGGCCGGAGAAGTTCATTGGCATGCATTTCATGAACCCGGTTCCGGTCATGGAGCTTGTCGAGATGATCCGCGGCATTGCCACCGAGGACGTCACCTTCACCGAAGCCAAGGAATTCGTCTCCGCGCTTGGCAAGACGATCGCGGTGTCGGAGGATTTTCCGGGCTTCATGGTCAACCGCATCCTGCTGCCGATGATCAACGAGGCGATCTACACGCTCTACGAGGGCGTCGGGAATGTCCGGTCCATAGACACCGCCATGCGGCTTGGCGCGCGCCACCCGATGGGTCCGCTGCAGCTTGCCGACTTCATCGGCCTCGATACCTGCCTGTCGATAATGCAGGTGCTCTTTGAGGGCCTTGCCGACAGCAAATACAGGCCCTGCCCCTTGCTGGTGAAATATGTCGAAGCCGGATGGCTGGGGCGCAAGACGAACCGGGGCTTTTACGACTATGGCGGCGACGAACCGGTGCCGACGCGCTAGGACCCGTTGCGCATCAGGCGTGCGATGCCGCGTTAACGATTCGTTTAGCCTGATGATGCTACCCTGCGCGCGTAGGGTTGGGTTTGATGGCTATTGGATCGACATTCGATGTATCTCCCGGTGATCGCTTTTTCCAGCAGCGCGGCTATTACACGTCCGGGTCCCTCTTCAAGCGTTTCCAGTCCGGCATCCCTCAGCGCCTGAACGGCCAGAGCGTTCCGGCGGCCGACGACCAGGTCGCCGCCGCGGCGAAATCCGAATTTTCCCATCCATCCGCGCAGCCCGAAATATTGCCCGTGCCGGAGGTGCAGGAGCCGCAGCAGCACATCGAGCCGGGCGCGGCGGGCAAGCAACTGAATATACTGGCCTAGGTCATTTGCTCATAAATGCCGCGCCATCCAGCGCCCCTGTGTCAAAGCGGACGCCCTCTTAGGCAATCATTAATCCAATTCGCACACTGTGAGAGCGTCCCGGTTACGGGCCCGGCAAACGTCGAACTTGTCGATATCGAATGCCGGTGGCGATCGTGAAGTGAGTGCGTCGTGGCGTCTTTGAGAACAAGCTTTTCCGGTATTGCGCGCCTGGCCGCCGCCGGCGCCATATTGCTGCCGCTCATCGCCGCGCCCGCTATTTTTCTTTCCGTCGCGGCGTCGGCCGGCGACGAAGACCCCGATACCGGCTTCAGATTCTATCTCGCGATCCCCTTCATCGCCACCGCCGATCCGCAGCCGGCGCGGTTCGGTTTCCAGGTGCTGGCGGAGATTGACGACGAAACGACTCATGCGCCGCTGGACCCCGGACCGGGCATGGATACGGCGCTGGACCTCGGGTTTACGCGCCAGGGGCTTGCAAAATTCGATGTCATCGGAACGGATGCGCGCAGCGCATACGACAGTTTTGCACGGGCCATCGGCCTAACGCCCGAGGAGGTCGAGCTGTGCCGTCACTCCGACTGCCTCGACTGGGTAAAGAGTGGCGAGCAAGTCTTTGTTCCCGCGACCCCGCTGGGGCAGGATTAGACGCCCCGCGCCACGGGCGCCAGGACACGGACTCCTAAGATGCGGTCGATGTCCTAACGCGATTGCGCGATCGCTGCCCTCAGTAACGCCAGCGCGTCGTCGGAATCCCATTCCGCCGGCCCCACGAGCCGCCCGATCTCCAGACCCTCCCGGTTGAGCAGCAGCGTTGTCGGCATGCCGTACGCCTTCAGTTTCGGTCCGACCCGTGCGGTAGGCTCGTTGAAAAGAGCGAGATTCTGGACCTTGATTTTCTCCAGGAATTTGCGCGGCAAATCGAGGCTGCCCTTGTCGATACTGAGCGCGACGACGGCGAAGGCGTCGCCGCCCAATTCGCCCGCCAGACGGTCAAGCGCGGGCATCTCCTTACGGCACGGCGCGCACCAGGTGGCCCACAAATTGAGCAGCACGACCTTGCCTTTCCACTCCGTCAGAGTGCGCTCGGCGCCGGTCGCGTCCTGGAAGGTGAAGGCCGGCACCGCCGCGGGCTTTTCCCTGGCGACGAAGGTCGTCATTTGCCCGCGCGCGAAAGCCGCAAGGCCGGTGGCGCCGGGCCGTCCCGCCTGGGCCGGCGCCTTCGCGGCCGCCGGAGCCTTAACCTCGGCATCCTGTGCGCCATTGCCATAAAGCCCGTAATTCACGTATACCGCCCCGAATCCGGCAATCGCGGCGGTCAGCGCCACAATGAGATATGTCGCGAAGGAGGGCTGCTTCGCCGCTGTTTGCTTTTTTTCGTTGCTCATGGCGCCTGTTTCGGGAAGATCGCTTATGACGAACAAGATGTGGGGCGGCCGGTTCGGCTCCGGACCCGCCGAAATCATGGAGGACATTAACGCCTCCATCGAATTCGACAAGCGCCTCTTCGCCCAGGATATCGCCGCCTCGATGGCGCATTGCGCAATGCTCGCCGAGACGGGCATCATCACGCGCGAAGATGCCCAATCGATCGCGCAAGGTCTAGACACGATCTTGTCAGAGATCGAGGCGGGAACATTTCAGTTCTCCCGCGCGCTGGAAGACATCCATATGAATGTCGAATCGCGGCTTACCGATCTGATCGGCCCGGTGGCGGGCCGGCTGCACACGGCCCGTTCGCGCAACGACCAGGTGGCGACGGACTTCAAGCTTTATATCCGCGACGCCATCGATCATCTGGACGCGCAGCTCGCCGGGCTGCAAAAAGCGCTCGCCAACAAGGCGCTGGAACATGCGTCCACGCTGATGCCGGGCTTCACCCATCTGCAGACGGCACAGCCGGTCACCTTCGGCCATCATTGCCTGGCCTATGTGGAGATGATCGCGCGCGACCGCGGCCGGTTCGCCGACGCCCGCGCGCGTCTGAATGAAAGTCCGCTCGGCGCCGCGGCGCTTGCCGGCACGTCGTTCCC